>CALKTZ010000496.1 GCA_937997355.1 uncultured Planctomycetales bacterium
CCCGCCGTAAAGAAATGGGTATCACAATGCTCTGAGTGTTCCGGGCGTTTTCGCGGCAATTCGCCTGCTTGAGACGAGGCCCGGTTTCGACGATTCGATGCGGAACAGAGATGGCGAATCCGGGCGTCTCCAGGGTATGCTTGATGTTGGGCAACACCGAAGGTGTCAATGATCGAGAGACGATCTAGGAGAGACCGGATCGGCAGACAGTCGAAATCGAAACTCGCGGATCGCGAGGTGAGGTAGGTGGTCGCGTGTCCGAGACGATCGTGCTGGCCGAGGATGATGCCGACCTGCGGGCCATCTATGCGGAATGTTTACGCCGCGAAGGGTACCAGGTCTGGGAAGCCGGCGACGGCGGCGTTGCGTTGGAGCTCGTCCGCGCCCATGCGCCGCAACTACTGATCGTCGACTTCTGGATGCCGATCATGAATGGCTTCGAAGTCCTCGAACATCTCACCGATTCGCCGCAGGCGGTGGGGATGAAGGTCGTGGTGCTGACCCACCAGGACGACGCCGATACGCGGCTCGAAGGTTTTGCCCTGGGCATTCAGGACTATTGGACGAAAGACCACTCATTGGATACGCTCTGTCGGCGAGTTCACGAGATCCTGGAAACCTCGATCGCCGTTCCTTCTCCGACATCCCCGGGCAATTGAACGCCGCCTGTTCCGTTCTCTCGACAACCGCGGGGGGTTGTTTTCACCGGGGATCGCAGAAGGCCCTCGCGGCCGTCCGATGGTTGTCTATGCACGACGAATACCAAGCCTGTCTGGACTATCTGTACGGTCGGCTCAATTACGAAAAGCTGGGCATGCCCAGGATTCCGGCCGAGCTTCGACTCGGCCGGATGCGTCGATTGCTGCGTCGGCTCGGCGATCCACACTCGGACCTGAAAGTCGTTCACATCGCGGGGACGAAGGGGAAAGGGTCCACCGCGATCATGATCGCCTCGGCCCTCTCCGCCGCCGGGATTCGGACGGGCCTCTATGCCTCGCCCCACCTGCATCGCCTCGAAGAGCGATTCCAGATCGACGGAATGCCGATTTCCCAGGGGGATCTCATCAACCTGGTCGATGAAGTGCGCTCGGCCGTCGAACGGCTCGAGATCGACGACTCGTATCTGCGCCATCGAGGCTCGACGTTCTTCGAGATCACCACGGCGATGGGCCTGCTCCACTTTGCCCGGCAGCGTGCGGAGGCTGTGGTGCTGGAGGTCGGCCTCGGGGGAAGGCTCGATTCGACGAACGTCGTCCGCCCTGTATTATCGGTGTTGACGAGTATCGGGTTCGATCACACCCGGCAGCTCGGGAACACCCTCGCGGCCATCGCCGGGGAAAAGGCGGGGATCATCAAGCGGGGCCGGCCGACGGTGAGCGGCGTCCGGGGGGACGAGCCGGGGCGGGTGATCGCGGACGTGGCCCGGCGCCGTCGATCGCATCTGCGCGTGGTCGACGCCGATTTTCAATACGAATTCATCGCCCCGAACCGGCCATTGGAAAAACCGAGTTGTGGGACCGTATCGGTCCGCACCTGGAGGACGGACTGGGGCAACGTCCCCCTCCCCTTGCCGGGGGCGCACCAGGCATCGAACACGGCCGTCGCGCTGGCGGCGCTCGACGCCCTGGCCGAAGCGGAGCCGGCCTTGAGCGTCGGCCGCGATTCGGTGACGCGAGCATTCTCCACGCTCCGCTGGCCGGCGCGGGTCGAAGTGATCGGCGAAGCCCCCTGGCTGATCATCGACGGGGCGCACAATGTGGACTCCGCGACGGCCCTGGCGGAGGCCCTGAAGGATTGCTTCCCCGAATTGCCCCGCACCCTCGTCTTCGGGACGACGCGTGAGAAGGACCTGAACGGGCAGCTTCGCGTCCTCCTGCCACTCTTCGACAGGCTGATCGTCACCCGTTATGTTGAGAACCCTCGATCGGTCGCGCCGGCGGAGATCGCCTCGGCGATCGCGGCGATCGACGGCCGAGACGCCCTGATCGCCGATGGTCCGCAACAGGCCCTGAAATTGGCGAAGGACATCACCCCTTCGAGGGCGATCATCTGCGTCACGGGCTCGCTCTTCCTCGCCGCCGAAACCCGCGCGATCTTGCTGAATTATCCCGAGACGGCGGCGGCCGGCGCCTTGATCTGAAATCGCGATGGAAAGCCGGACGGTCCCCCCGGCCCCAACCCCTTGCTCGTTGATTTTCAAAGGTTTGGAACAGGCATCATGACGACTGGTTTTTGGCTTCGGATCGGCGCAATCTGGGGTTTCCTGGCCGTTTCCATGGGGGCCTTCGGGGCGCATGGCTTGAAGGATCGCCTCGCAGCGATCGGTTTCGGCGAGAATTTCCACACGGCGGCCCAGTATCACATGTATCACGCCCTGGCGCTGGTCGCCGTCGGCGTGCTGGGGATGGTCTCCCGATCCGGCACGGCGCTCTCGATCGCGGGCTGGTCGTTCCTGGTGGGATCCTTGATTTTCTCGGGAAGTCTCTACATTTTATCCCTCACAGGTTTGAAATGGCTGGGAGCCATCACCCCGATCGGCGGCTCCCTCCTCCTCGTGGGCTGGGTGGCCCTCGCCATCGCGGCAGGCAGTGCGCGACAATCGCCATGTAACATCAATACATCATCGCCGTAACATCCTCCGACCGCGTGGGGATCGTCTACTCCATCACCGGGACGCTCCTCGACCAGGGTGGGAACATCCTCGAGCTGAGCCAGACGGTCATGAGGGATTACTTCACGATCATCCTGGCCGTCGAGTTCGATTCCCCGCACGATCCGAAGGAACTCGCCGCGACGATCATCGAACGCGGGAAGCGATTCAACCTGCGGGTCGTCGTGATGGAGGCGAGCGAGAAACAAGGCCCCGCCCCCGCGTCGATCGTGGACGGCGATCGCTTCATCATCACCGTGCTCGGCGACGACGCCCCGGGGAATATCCACACCATCTCGGGCTGCCTGGCCGCCCATGGGGTGAACATCGTCGACCTCCACGCGCGCGTGGTCGCCAATCAGTTCTCGCTCGTGATGGAGGCGTATCTGCCGTCCGAGCTCTCCCCCGCGATGATCCGAGGGGAGCTGGCCCGGCTCTGCCGGGACTCGAAATTCGAAGCGTTCGTCCAGCACGAGAACATCTTCCTGGCAACGACCGAGCCCAGCCCGGTGCGCGTCGGGTCTGCCCTGAGGAACCAAGGAGCCGCCGGTGTACCGCACTGAAGACGTCCTGTCCACGCTGAGCATGATCCGTCAGCACAAGCTCGACGTCCGCACGGTGACGATGGGCATCGACCTGCACCCCTGCTCGTCCCCCGATCTCTCGATCCTCTGCTCCCGAATCCGCGAACGCCTGGTCCACTACGCGGGACGCTTGCGGGGTGTCTGCCGCGATGTCGAGGCGCGGTATGGGATCCCGATCGTGAATCGTCGGATCGCGGTGAGCCCGATCGCGTCGATCGCGGCCGGGCACACGGCAGAAGGTTATCTGGCGGTGGCGAAGACGCTCGACTCGGTCGCCGCCGAGGTGGAAGTCGACCTGGTCGGGGGATACACCGCCCTCGTCCAGAAGGGATGGACCGATGGCGACCGCCGCCTGATCGCCACGCTCCCCGAGGTCCTCTCCACGACCTCGCGAGTCTGCGCCTCCGTCAACGTGGGGACCACCGCGGCCGGGATCAACATGGATGCGATCCTCGCCCTCGGCCGCGTGCTCAAGGAAACCGCCGCACGCACCAAGGATCACGACGGATTCGGCTGCGCGAAGCTCGTGATCTTCGCGAATGCTCCCACCGATAACCCGTTCATGGCGGGGGCCTTCCATGGCTCCGGGGAGCCCGATTGCGTCATCAACATCGGCGTCAGCGGCCCCGGCGTGGTGAAGGCCGCCGTCGAGGATATGGTCGCGCATTCCCCGTCCAGGCCGACCCTCGGCGAGATCGCCGAGGAGATCAAGAGCACCGCGTTCCGGGTGACCCGGGTCGGCGAGTTGATCGGGCGGGAAGTCGCCGATCGCCTGGGAGTTTCCTTCGGCATCGTCGACCTCTCGCTGGCCCCCACCCCCCAGGTCGGCGACAGCGTGGGGGAAATCCTGCAAGCGATGGGGGTGCGCCGGATCGGCGCGCCGGGCTCGACCGCCGCGCTCGCGCTCTTGAACGACGCCGTCAAGAAGGGGGGAAGCTTCGCCTCGTCGAGCGTCGGCGGACTCTCGGGCGCGTTCGTCGCCGTCAGCGAGGATTCCGCGCTGGCGAATGCCGTCGAGGTCGGAGACCTCACGCTCGCCAAGCTCGAAGCCATGACGGCCGTCTGCTCGGTTGGCCTCGACATGATCGCCGTCCCGGGAGACACCGACGCCGAAACCCTGGCCGCGCTCATCGCCGACGAGATCGCCATCGGGGTGATCAACCACAAGACGACCGCCGTCCGGGTGATCCCGGTTCCCGAGAAGAAGGCGGGCGAGCGCGCGGTCTTCGGCGGCCTCTTCGGCGAGATGGCCATCTTGCCGATCCACGCCGCGGGGGGATCGGCCGACTTCGTCCTCCAGGGGGGGCGGATTCCGGCCCCCTTGTCGAGCTTGAAGAATTGAACCAATCCCCGAAACATGTTAAACCATCATGGATTCAGCGATTCGAAGGCGGTCAGGTCGAGGATTCCCCGGGCCATCACCACAAAGGATTGGAAGATGAGGACATCGCGGATCGTGCTGGTCTCGACGAGCTGTGCGGCCCTCTGCGGCATCGCCCTGATGTCCGGGCCGGCAGGAAAATCGTACGCGCAAAATCCTCCCCAGGCATCGGCGGCGCCTCCCGTGGGTCTTCTCCCGGTTGCGCCGACAGATCCCGGCGCCGGGCTGGGGGCCCTCCCCTCGCTGCCCAACGAGCCGCAAGTAGCCCCCTACCCGTCGCTCGGCAGCACCGAGCCGCTGGGGGTCTCCGTCCCCGGTTCCCCGCGTGCGGTCGCGAATCAGGACCCCGAGCAGGTCGCGCTCGAGTTCGTCCTGAAGAACCAGAAGGTCGCCGAGCAGGAGCTTGTCAAGCTGAAATCCGAGGCCGAAACGCTTCGTACCCGACTGATCAAGGTGGAAGCGGCGATCCGGCGCTGGGAAGCCGTGGCCCATGCCCTCAAGCAGAGCGAAGGGGTCGCGTCCAAGGCGGACGGGACCTGGAAGCCGGAAGCGCACTCGAGGAATTCCAGGATCGAGTTTGACGAGGATACCCCTTCGGATCTCCAAGCGATCCCCGCCGACAAGATCGAGCGGGCGAGTGCCCCGGCCTCGCCAAAACTCAAGCTCAAGAAATCCACTTCGAGCGGGCCTGACCACGTTCCTCCCGTCGCGCCAATTGAAGACGATGCGCTCCTTCCGGTTGCTCCCTCCCCGCCGGCAGGAGCGACCGAGCCGGCACCGACTCCGAAATCCTGAAAACCTCGCCGCCGGACGCGGCTCTCCGGTACGTGTTGAGCGAGGGCATCAGCAAAGTTGAGCCGAAGCGAAAACGGGACTGGCTCGACGGTACTCCGCGTGCCTGTCCCATTTTTCGCGAGACCGTGCGGTGAGCCCAGCAAGGGAGACCTTCGGTCGGCGGTCTCGGCGGGTCGGGAGACCCGCGCCGAGCAGGAAAGAACGTTTCGGCGGGCTCGTCCGGTGGCACGCGCCGAACGTACACGACCGTTTGCTATCCTCGCGCAACCCGCCTCAAGCCGCCTGGACTTCCGCGAGCAAGGCCCGGGTGGACTCGTGGGCCGGGCAATTGAAGATCTGCTCGGGAGTCCCCGACTCGATCACGTTCCCCTCGCCGAAGACGTGCACGGTGTTCGCGACCCGTTTCGCGAACGACATCGCATGCGTCACCACGATCATGGTGAGGCCGTCACCGGCGAGATCGGTCATGACGGCCAAAACCTCGCCCGTCATCCGGGGGTCGAGGGCGCTGGTGGGCTCGTCGAAGAGGATCGCCCTCGGCTCCATGGCGAGCGCCCGGGCGATCGCGACACGCTGCTGCTGCCCCCCCGAGAGCTGCCGGGGCATTGCATGCAGCTTGTGAGATAGCCCCAC
>CALKTZ010000497.1 GCA_937997355.1 uncultured Planctomycetales bacterium
ACCATCCGGTTCGAGTGGCTCCCGTAGTTCGAGTACACGTCACCCTCGCCCTGTGAGCCGAAGTGATACGCACGCGCGCACTTGTCGGCGGAATGGGACGAGTAATCTGTCTGGAGTTCCTTGAGCCGGTCGTCGGCCGAGGCGAGCATGCCCGAAACGCCAAACACCGTCGCCAGCGCGGCCGTAAGAAAAGGGTTGAAGGAGAAAAGCCGGCGACCCATCGGACGGACGGCAGGCAAGGATTCCCAGCAAACGTGAGCCATCAGAAACTACCCCCGATCGATCGAGCGATCCAAAAGACGAGAACACCGCGAGCCCGAAATGGAATCGGGTTCGGGCATCGCGGCCAGGGAAAACCGCACGGGATTACCACGTTCTTGGCGTGGCGACCATGTCGCGGTCTTCACGAAACTTTAACAAAACCGGACTGTCGAAGGGAGTGGCACGCACGCTTCGACCTTCCGATTGCCGCCAATCTATCGCCTGATTGTGTCTTCGGATTCAGCTACTCGATGAAGATCCCTTGAATTCAGGGAAAAACGCCGAGATCGGATACCAGACCCGAAAATCAAGCCGACCGATATCCAGCGGAACGGGAAATGCTAAAATCCTTTTGCTTACAAAGACTCCCGCGCTTCCGGCTCGTAGGATCGACGGCGATCGGCGACGCGCCTTCAAAGTGATGGAAGAGGGCTGTTGGCGAGCCACGCCTCGACGCGCACAATGGAGGGGCATTGACTGTGCAAATGCATCGGACGACGGCCCCCAGGCCCCGAGATCAAGACAGGGACAGCGAGCGGAGGTTCTCTGGTGTATCGTGATGTGTTGGCCATCGTCTTGGCCGGTGGCCGCGGGACTCGGCTCGACCCGTTGACCAGAGATCGTGCCAAGCCCGCGGTCCCCTTCTGCGGGATCTATCGAATCATCGATTTCACCCTTTCCAACTGCATCAATTCCGATATCCGCAAGATCCTGGTCCTCACCCAGTACAAGGCCACCAGCCTGAACCGCCACATCGACCAGGGCTGGCGCTTCCTCTCCCGGGAGCTCTCCGAATACATCGAGGTCATCCCGCCTCAGCAGCGGATTGACGAATCCTGGTATCAGGGGACCGCCGACGCCATCTACCAGAACGTCTACACCATCGAGAAGGCCGCGCCTCGCGACACGCTCATCCTCGGCGGCGACCACATCTACAAGATGAACTACGCCAAGATGATCGATTTCCATCGCGAGAATCAGGCCGACTTGACGGTCGCCTGCCTGCCGGTCCCTCGCGAGGAAGCCCGGGAATTCGGCGTGGTGGGGGTCGACGAACGAGGCCAGGTCACATCCTTCGTCGAGAAGCCGAAAGATCCCCCGGCCATGCCCGGCCATCCCGACCTCGCGCTGGCCTCCATGGGGATCTATGTCTTCAACACCGACGTCATGTACGAGTTGCTCTTCCAGGATGCCGCGAGGAAGGAGACGAGCCATCACGACTTCGGCAAGGACATCATCCCCCAGATGGTGAAGGCCGGCCAGCGGATCTTCGCCCACCCATTCCGAGACGAGAACCGCAAGACCGCCGCCTACTGGCGCGACGTCGGCACGCTCGACGCCTACTTCCAGACCAGCATGGACCTGATCCAGATCGACCCGATCCTCAACCTCTACGACCAGCACTGGCCGATTCACACGTTCCAACCCCCTTATCCTCCCCCCAAGTTCGTCCACACCGACCCGGACCGGCGAGGGGCGGCCTACAACTCGATCGTCTGCCAGGGGGCGATCGTCTCGGGTGGTCAGGTCTTCCGGAGCATCCTCTCCCCGGGCGTCCGCGTCAACAGCTACGCCCTCGTCGAGGATTCCATCCTCTTCGACGACGTCTCGGTCGGCCGGCACGCCAAGATCCGACGCGCCATCATCGACAAGGATGTTCAAATTCCGCCCGGTTTCGAGGTCGGCTGGAATCCCGAGGTCGATCGCGCCCGCGGACTGACGATCACCGACGAAGGGGTCACCGTCGTCGCCAAGAGCGAGGACCTCGAACGCTTCATCCTGAAAGCCTCCCCGGACGGCCGGTCGAGTTGAAAGTTTCAACAAGCCCAACGCTGCAAATCGGGGTCGATCCGATTGACATTCCCGCCACGACCCTGTACTTTCCAACGCAAAGCAACCCGCGTTCTCAATCGGGAGCGTCTCCATGGAGCTGAACGAGGCGATCGGGCGGATCTCGGAAATCCATAAGCGACTGGTCCGGACGGAGACGTTCCGCGGATTCCATTCGTTGACCGTCGGATTCACCGGACTCCTGGGCATTGTGGCGGCCTTCGTGCAAGGGAACTGCATCGAGCGGCCGATTGAACACATCGGGGATTATCTGACCCTGTGGGTCGGCGCGGCGCTCGTGAATCTGGTCGTCATCGGTGCGGAGCTTGCCTACCGCTGGATGTCGACCGACTCCCCCTTGAAACAACGATTGACCGTCCAGGCGATCCAGCAGTTCTCCCCCTGTCTCGCGGCCGGAGGACTCTTCACGGGTATCATCGTCACCTGCGCCCCCGAGGCCGTCTGGATCCTGCCGGGACTCTGGGCCGTTTTCTTCAGCCTGGGGGTTTTCGCCTGCTGTCGATTGCTCCCGTCGTCCGTCGCCTGGGTCGGGGCCTACTACATGCTCGCCGGGGCAATTTGCCTGATTGCCGGACGTGGGGAATATGTTCTTTCCCCCTGGCTCATGGCGGGCACATTCGGGATCGGTCAATGGCTCGCAGCCGGGATCTTGTCCTATTCCCTGGAGCGCGATCATGAGCAAATCTGAATCGTCCGACACGGCACAATACGCCTTCGATGGGCTCGACCGGGTGCTCCACGAGAAGGCGCGGCTGGGGATGCTCAGCTCGCTGATGGCGAACCCGCAAGGGCTCCTCTTCAACGAATTGAAGGATCTATGCAACCTGACCGATGGCAATCTGAGCCGTCATATGCAGGTCCTCCAGGACGCCGGCCTGGTGGAAGTGTGGAAGGGAACTCAGGGCAAGCGCCCCCAAACCCTCGTCCGGATGACCGAGCAGGGCAGGGAACGCTTCATGCGTTACATCAACGTCCTGGAACAGATCGTCAACGACGCGATCGAGGCATCCAGGGCCGGCAAGCAAGTCCCTAACGCCAGGCGGACAGGCTGGGATTGGTCCCCGGCCTGATCTTTTTTGCCCATTCACTTTGCATTACAAAGTATCTATTATCGGCAATGCCCCGGAGAACAACTTCTGTGAGAAACCAATGGCTGCCGAAGGCGATGCGAGTTCCGCCCCCGCTTGATCCCGATGTGCGGGTGGGGCCTCCTCGCAAGCGTCATGCGTTGCTGCTCAATCCGTTTTACCCCAAGGACCCGCATGCGAGTTTCGGCAAGCACGTGCTGACGCCGAGCCTCGCCCTCACGAGCATCGCGGGGAGCACGCCGTCGGATTGGTCCGTAACCTACTGGGATG
>CALKTZ010000498.1 GCA_937997355.1 uncultured Planctomycetales bacterium
GAGTTCGAAGTCGGGATCGCGAATTCCACGCTCAGCCACCACGTGAAGGTGCTCAGGCAGGCGGGGGTGATCAATCATCGCAAGGATGGTACGCGCTGCTTCGTCTCGCTGAGGCCGGAACTCAACGAGGCTCTCCCGGGCTTGCTTGCCCGCGTCCTCGAACTTCATGCCGGCGGGGCCTGATCCCGGCCCGTCATCCCGATGGCTTTCTCGTCGGTGAAATTGGATTCAGGTCCTCGGCGTGAAGAGGATGACATCGACGCGTCGCGGGGCCGTTGTCGATTGGGAAACCTCCTCACTCGCGAGGCCGGGGGGGTGCGAGCCGAAGCCGACCGCCGCCACCTTGCGGCCCCGGAACCATCCCGCCGAGTCGATCGAATACTTCTGAACAAGGTAGGCGCGCACGGCGTTGGCCTGTTCCTGGGTGAGAATCTGCGACCTGTCTTCATTGCCATTCTCGTCGGTGAAGGCGGCGATCACCACTTCGGTGGTCGGCCGCGTCGCGCCTTGAAACCATCGGCCGACTTCGTCGAGCTGCCGCTTCCCTTGCTCGGTCAGGACGGCACGCCCAGGCTCGAAGCTCTCGTCCACGGAGAGCGAGCGGCTGACGCGAAGCGCACCGGGCTGATAGAGGATCCGATCGCGATCGTAATACGCCCGGCCGTCATAATAGCGCGAGATGGGCCAGGTATGCTTCATCGCATCGAGATTCTCCTGTGCCGCATCGACCGTTTGCGCCCCCCGTCTCGAAAGTGACGCGAGATTCTCGTAAAGGCCATCATCGCGAATGAGCTTGCCGAGGGTCCCTTCTCCGCGAGAGAGCGAATCGACGATCCCTCGAACCTGAATCAATCCTTCCTCGGCCTCGGTGATCGTCGAGTTGAGCCGATCGAGAGATCGCCGAGTGGCGGTCATCAACTCCGCCAGATCGTTCGGACCTTCGGAACGGATCGTGCCGAAATCCTCGATGGGGGGGGTGGAGGCGAGTCCCGGGATGATCTCGACGAGTCGAAGCCCTACAAATCCCTGGGAGACGATCTTGGCGGTGGCATCGGAGCGGACGAGATGCTTCAGTCGTTGGTCGAGTCGCAAGACAAGCTCGACCGGCTCGCCGGGTTCGCCGGGAGGGACGATGCGTTCGATGACCCCCGCGTCGATGCCCTGGAGGCGAACCCGGTCCCCGGCGTTGAGTCCGCCGATCGACTCGAATTGGGCGCGGACGTGGAATGTCGGCTGCACCTGCCAACGCCGCCCCGCCAGTTGATAGAGTGCGAATCCTGCCAGGCCGATCACGGCAAGGGCGAAAACCGCGCTGGCCATCGCCCTCCAACGTCCGATATTGCGTCCCATCCTCCACTCTCCCGAATCGCACGGTGCCCGATGCTCGTTCGCCGTTGCATTCTCATTTTAGGCATCGCGACGAACCGCGGCATGTTTTTTCGTCGGCCCGTGTTCAATTGAACCATCCGACGGAATCGGAAATCGCCTGGATCAGCGGCACGACGACGACATTCGCGGCGAACACCGCGAGCGTTGACCGGACCACCCCCGACGTCGCGGCGTGGCCGACCTCCTCGGCCGATCGACCCGCGCGAAGTCCCGTCCAGCAGCCCACCACCCCGATCAAGAAACCGAACACGCTCGTCTTGAGCGTGGCGGGGATGATGTCGGAAAATCTGAGAAAATCCATCGCCCGATGGCCGTAGGCGGTGGGCGACAGATGACCGGCCGCGAGTTCCGCGGCCAATCCGCCCCCCAGGGCCGAGGCATCGATGAGGACGGTGAGGAGGGGTACGGCCATCGCGCACGCGATGGTCCGAGGGGCGACGAGCCTCAACATGGGGCTCGATCCCAGGATGATCCGAGCATCGATTTCCTCATTCAGATGCATGGCGCTCAGCTCCGCGGCCAGTCCCGCGCCCATCCGGCTGGCGACGAGAAGCCCCGCGAGCATGGGGCCGATCTCCACCAGCACCACGACACCCAGGAAGCTGGGCAAGGTCGACTCCGCGCCATGGGCCGCCAGGATCCGATGGGTTTGAAACCAGGTCACCAGGCCGACGCTGATGCCGGCCCCCAGCACGATCGGCAAACTCTGGACGGCAACCCGTTCAAACTGGACGAGGACATCTCCCGGCCGGGACGCGAGGGCGACCGGGATCGAGACGAACACGCGCAGGGCGAAATCGATGAACCGGCCGATGTTCTCCAGGCAAGCGAGTCCATGCTCGATCATCTTCGGATTCAATCTCCGGATAACCTGTTCAAACCGCGATCTATTGAGTGATTCGGAACATCGGGGAGGAGATTGCTCCTGCGGCAATCATCTGGAGATAAATCGTTGAAACCATTTGATTGCCGCGATGGTACAAGGGTTACTGCCGCTTGCGACGATTCCCGAGGGCTGAGTATCATGATCCCACCAATCCGGGCTTTCCCGGAGCCTGGTCAGTTCACGCGTCGTCGATTCAGCAATTCAAGAGAATATCAGGTCGGCCGAGGATGTGCGGGGTCACGCGATGGGTCGCGATCCATTCTCGCTGCCGACCTTTCGAGAGGACAAGGGGCCCGGAACGTGAAGAGTACTCCCTGGTTCAAGAAGATCGCAGCATTCGTCGTGATCGCGGGCTTCGCCGCGACCGCGGCCTCTTCGGCGCGCGCCGACCTCGAAGCATACGTCAAGGCTCCCGATCCGGCGTTCGCCTGGGAGCAGACCGCCGCTCAAGCCACCCCCGCGGGGACGGTTTATAGCATCGATCTCACCTCCCAGGTCTGGCACGACATCACCTGGAAGCACAAGGTCCGGATCTATGAGCCCAAGACGGTCGCCCATAACGATACCGTCCTTCTCTTCGTCACGGGCGGCAGCCACAACAGCCAGGCGAAGGACAGCGATCATGTCATGGGATTTGCCCTCGCCAAGCTTTGCGGCGCTCGCGTGGCATTCCTCCCGCAAGTTCCGAACCAGCCGCTGCTGGGGGACAAGACGGAAGACGCCCTGATCGCCGAAACGTTCGTCCGGTATCTCGAAACCAAGGATGAAACCTGGCCGCTCCTCTTCCCGATGGCGAAGAGCGCGGTCCGTGCGATGGACGCCGTCCAGGCCTGGGCCAAGAAGCAGGCAAAGCCCGAGGTCAAGAACTTCATCGTCACCGGCGCGTCGAAGCGGGGCTGGACGACCTGGCTGTCCGGGGCCGTCGACGACCGGGTCATCGGCATCGCCCCGATGGTGATCGTGATGCTGAACCTCGGCGTGCAAGGGGACAATCAGCTCAAGGTCTGGGGTAAATACTCCGAGCAGATCGAAGACTATGTCAATCGGGGGCTGATGAAGGTCACGAACACTCCGGAAGGGACCAAACTCTGGAAGATGGTCGATCCTTACAGCTTCCTCAACCGACTGACCAAGCCGAAGATGCTGATCAACGGCGCCAATGATCGTTACTGGACCCTGGATGCCATCGACCTCTACTGGAACGATCTCAAGGGTCCCAAATACCTGGTCGAGTTGCCGAACGCGGGGCATGGCCTGGAAAAGAATCGGGAATGGGCCCTCAATGGCCTTGGCGCCTTCTTCCGGCACACGGCCGTCGGCAAGCCTCTCCCCCAGATCACCTGGGAATCCAAGCCGGGGCGGCCGGGTGAAGTCAACCTGACGGTCCAGACCTCCGTCGAACCGAAATCGGCCCGTCTCTGGACGGCAAGCTCGGATTCGCGCGATTTCCGGGAGTCGAAATGGTCTTCATCGCCCCTTCCGGTCGGAACGACCATCTCGGGAATCGCGAAGAAGCCGGCCGATGCGAAGAATATCGCCGCTTTCATCGACCTCGAATATGAAGTTGAAGGCATCCCCTATCACCTGACGACCTCGTTCGCCGAAACGACGCCTCTTCCCGCCGTCCGAGCCGCGTCTCGTTGAGATTTTCCTCCGGAACAGCGACATCCCGAGCAGCCCTTGAAGCCGGCATCCTTGAGATGCCGGCTTCCGTTTGCGCGCGGGAAACGCGATAATTTCAACTGCCCGGGATCAAGCGTCGTCGCCTGCGGAAGCACCGATCCTCTCCAACAGCCCCGGACGACGGACATCCGGGCCTGGCCGTGCGCCGTCTCCCGATTCCCTTCTTTAAGGTTGATCTATTTATGGCGTCACGAGAGCATCCGCGGGGCCGACGGCATCTCGCGTTCACGCTGATCGAGCTTCTCGTGGTGATTGCCATCATCGCCGTCCTCATCGCCCTGCTGCTCCCGGCCGTGCAGTCGGCCCGCGAGTCGGCTCGCCGCGCCCAGTGCGTCAACAATTGCAAGCAACTCGGCCTGGCGATGCACAACTACCACGACACCAATCTGTCATTCCCGGCCGGGAGGATCTGGGGGGCCGGAATCCTCGGCTGCGGTTACAACTTTTTCCAGTGCCAGGATACGAGTTGGTTCGTGCTCATGTTGCCCCAATTTGAGCAACAGCCGCTGGCGAACGCATTCAATTACAACCTCGGTGTCGGTGGCCCTTTCGCGCCTCCGGAGTATCCGATCCCCGTCGGCTTCTTCGCCAATAGCACGGTGACGTCGACGAAGCTGGCGCTCTTCCAATGCCCGAGCGATCGTTCCATCACGTTCCAGATCACTCCCGACTATGCCAGCGGCGCGTTGAGCGGTCCTCGCTCGTCGAAGGGGAATTACGTGGTCAGTTGGGGGAACACCCAGTGGGATCAGGCCGACCTTTCGGTCAATGGGACCACGATCCCCTATCGCGCCTCGGCCTTCGGTCAGACTTTCACCACGTCGATCTCGAAATTCACGGATGGCACCGGGGCCACGGCCCTCATGAGCGAGGTTCTTCAAGGGGAGCCGTTCGACATCCGAGGAACGCTCTGGCAGAGCGTTCCCGGCGGCAGCCATTACATGAGCCGATTCACGCCCAATGCGACCAACGACGCGTACTCGGTTGCCACGCACGGCGACTCGCTCAATCAGGTCATCTTCTGTATCGATCAGCCGACGCAAGGGCTACCCTGCGAAGGAGGAATCGGCGACCGCAAAGCATTCGCGGGGGTCCGGAGCCATCATCCCGGCGGAGTGAACGTCCTCTATGGCGATGGATCGGTCCGATTCGTCAAGAATACGATCGCCCCCCGGACCTGGTTGGGCTTGAATACGATCGCCGGCGAAGAGGTGATCAGCTCCGATTCCTACTGAGCCTGACGCACGCTTGATCTGATCGGGTCGGCCCTCATCCTCGGGCCTACCCGACGTGGTTTTCGGCTCCGCTCAACGATTCTGGGGCCTGCGCGGAAGGGTCCACCAGACGGAATCGAAGGCGAGCCTGGTTTCTTCATCGAGGGTGAGATCGACGGCCGAGAGCGTAGCGTCGAGCTGATCGGCCCGGCTCGCCCCGACGATCGCCGATGTGATTCCGGGTTGAGCGAGCACCCAGGCAATGCTCGCCGTGGCGAGGTTCAAACCCTTCTCCTCGCAATGCTTCTTCAGAGTCTCGATCGCCTCGAATTGCGCGGAATGCCAGTACCGATCGCGGTACAACTCCCCCGCCGCCCCGAGCGTGAACCGCGTCCCCGCGGCCGGCGGTGCCTGACCGGCGTGTTTCCCCGAGAGGAGCCCCCCGGCGAGCGGGTTGTACGCGATCACGCCAATTCCTTGATCGCGACAAAGGGGTAATAGCTCGGTCTCGATGTCCCGGTAGATCGCGTTATATCTCGGCTGGGCGCAGTCATACCGGGCCCAGCCGTTCCGCGCACTTTCCCCCAATGCCAACGCAAGCTGCCAGGCGGGATAATTGGAACAGCCGACGTATCGGACCTTGCCGGCGCGGACGAGATCGTCGAATGCCCGGAGCGTCTCATCGATGGGAGTCTCGGGATCGGGGGAGTGCGCCTGGAAGAGATCGATGGAATCGGTCCGGAGCCTTCGCAGGCTCGCCTCGCAAGCCGCGAGAATATGGCGTCGAGAGAGCCCCTGATCGTTCGGACCGCGGCCGACCCGTATCCGACACTTGGTCGCCAACACAAGCTGTTCGCGGCGTCCAGGGGCCGCGGCCAGCCAACGCCCGATGATCTCCTCGGTGCTCCCCGCCGTGTCGGGATCGGGCGGGATCGGGTAGCAATCGGCCGTGTCGATGAAGGTGACGCCGCGATCGATCGCCTTATCCATGATCTGCCCGGCGGTCGCTTCATCGCTCTGATTGGCGAACGTCATCGTCCCGAGACAGATTTCCGAGACTTTCAGGCCGGTTCGTCCGAGTCGCCGCTGATTCATGATCTGCAACTGCCTATTCGAGAGGTTCTCAGGATTCAATCAAAGTGACAGACGCCGCCATCCCTCCCCTTCGGGTGGCGCGAGGTCGTGGCATTGGGCGGGGGAGATCGCCGCCGAGGCGATGCGAAGACTCGTCTCAAGGCGAGGCCCGGGCCTCGAAAAAAAGGCCGAGCCATCGACGAGCACAATGCTCGCCTCGGCTTTGCCGATCAGCAATTGCCACTCGGGTACGTGGCGGAGCGATCCAAGTTCGTGCTCGGCGCGGTCGAGCGTGAACCCGCAAAGCGAGAGGATCACGACCGACGGCGCGCCGGCCGCGACATCCGGCCAGGAAATTCGCCGAGACCGCTCGCCCGTCTTGCCGATGACCTCCATCCCGCCGGCGCGCTCGACCAACTCGGGATTCCAGTGCCCGGAGCAAAACGGGGGATCGAGCCATTCCAGCAGCAGCACGCGAGGGGGGAATTTCTGGCTCGGTTCCCGCCCGATCCTGCGAGCGATCTCCTCAGTCGTGATCTGAAAGCCGTCGATGATCGCCCGCGCGGCCTCCTTCGAATCGAGGAGTTCGCCGACGCGCTGAAAGACTTCGAAGACACCCCCGAGAGTCAGCGGATTGATGCTCTCCACATGCGGCCGGCCGGGCAGCCTGGCCGCGGCCCGGCGGACCGTCGCCTCGTTCACGGCGCAGACATCGCATTGCTCCTGGGTCAGGATCAAATCGGGCTTGAGTTCTTCCAGCAGCTCGATGTCCAGGTCGTAGAGGGAGCCCTGTTGCTCGGCGACCAGGGCGTCGATCTCCGCGCCGGTCGCGGCGACGGGGATTCGGCTCCGGGTCAGCGCCGGCTGTTTCTCGACGCCGGGGGGGAAGTCACACTCGTGGGTTACTCCCACGAGTTCATCCCTTCGACCGAGTGCGCAGACCAACTCCGTGAGCGATGGAAGCAGGCTGACGATGCGCATTCGGGGTGCCCCTCACGATGAATCGACCTTGGCGACCGATTGTAAACACCCGAGAGAGGCTCGACCAAGAGTTTCACCAAAATGGCCCCCCCTGAACTTCGAGTTGTCGATTGATTTCGAGAAGGCAGCGATGGCATGATTTTCGAAAGCAACGTTTCTCGACGCGGGTTCCTGGCAGAGAGCACGATGATGAACCGAATGACCGCCTCTTCGATTTTGCTCGCCGCGTTCCTTGTCGGCATCGTCTCCGTCGCTCAGGAGACAATCGCGGTTGTGCTTGCTCAATCCAACGCAGCGGAATTCCAGTCGCTCTTCGACGGGAAATCACTGAATGGCTGGACGCAGATCACCGGAAATCCCAAGCTCTGGGCCGTCGAGGATGGTTCTCTCGTGATGCTCGGCGAGGGGGGAGGCTGGCTCGGAACAGGCCGAGACCATGCCGATTTCGAGTTCGACTTCGAATTCAAGCTGACGCCGGAAAGCAACTCGGGCATTTATCTGAGGGCGCCGGCCGACAAGTCGCACATTTCCCGCACGGGCATGGAGATTCAACTCCTGGATGAAACCCATCCCCGCTATCGAGACATCAAGGATTGGCAGAAGACCGGCGCACTCTACCATGTCTCCCCCCCGGCCCCGGGGCATCTCAAGCCGACCGGCGAATGGAACCGGATGGAAATTCGCCTCGAAGGTCCGCATCTGATCGTCAAGCTGAACGGTGCCAAGGTGGTCGATGACCGGTTGGACTCCCACCCGGAACTGGACGCGGAACATCCCGGTCTCAAACGCACCACGGGGCGCGTCGGGCTTCAGAGCCACAACGGGCGGGTCGAATTTCGGAAGATCCGGATCCGCGATCTTCACCCCGTTCGGCAATAAAGCCGGGCGCTGATTCAGGGAATATGCAGGGTCAGCGATCGGAGCGATCGTCGCCAGGATCAGCATCCGGCATGAGCGTGAGACCGAGTTGGTTGAGGCAATCCACGGGTTGCTCAACCAGCCGGCTCAGGAGCAGATCGCGCCCCCAATCCTCATTCTCGATGGCATCCAAGGGGGGGAGATCATCGAGCTTGAGGTCGTCCTTCAAGATCGAGTAGACCTCGCTCACCCCGAGCTCGAAGATGGATTTCATGGTCAAGGGGCTGTCCGATAGTGCGTTTCCGGATAGGCGGCCAGATTGGGCGAGAGCTGCCAGATCCCATCACCCCGCTGGACCCAGCGGTAGCCCGGCGGCGCATTCCAGATCCCCGCATCATTCCGAAGCCCCTCGAAGCGATGAAGCCGTTCCTCGGCAAGCACCTGCCGTTCCTCGGCGGTACCGGCCAGGTAGATGAATGCCGCAAGGGCAGCCTGGATGAAATTCGGCCCTTCTCCTTCTCCGCTCCCGAGCGTCCAGCCGAACAGGCAGTAGATCCCGAAGGCCAGGGCCAGGGTGCGCCCGATGGTCGCGGCGATGGACGTGGCACGCGCCCGCCCGAGCCATCCACTGAGACCGGCCCTCAAAATGCGGCCGCCGTCCATCGGAAACGCCGGGATCAGATTGAAAAGTCCCAGGCTCAGGTTGATGATCATCAACCAGTCCAAGAGCTCATCGATGAGCCCGTGAACGCCAAGCGCATGGAAGAGAATTCCCAGCGCCAACAAGATCAAAACGATGGCGAAATTGACGGCGGGACCCGCCAGGGCGATCAAGAATTCCGCCCCCGGCGCCTTCGGGATGCGATTCAGCCTGGCCACGCCTCCGATCGGATAGAGGGTGATGTCGGCCGTGTCGATTCCGAATCGGCGGGCCGCCAAGGCATGTCCAAGCTCGTGCAAAAGAACGCAGCCGAACACCAGCACCAGAAGCAGCCCGGCCGTTGCCATGCCCGGGAAGAAAAGCAGCAACAGAAACGTCGAATGGATGTAAATATCGATCCCGGCGATTCGGCCGAGCTTCCACGACATGCGCATCGGAAGATCAATCCTTTCGCGCCTCGGGGTGGGCGCAGGCTTTCAGAAGGAGCCGATTTCCCCTCATTCTACTTCGTCGCCTGGAAAGGGAAAGTTCGACCATGCGCGAACGCAGTGCTGGGCAATCCCTTCCTGGAATGGATTCGCACCCGGAGACATCTTCTTGATCCCCGAGGTACCCAGGTTCCAACGTTCGGTCAAACGGACCGCGCACGGAAGCCGGGGTTCTCGCTCCCAACTTCCTCGCAAGGTCTTTGACGGCCTGATCTTAACGTTCGAGAATTCCGGGTCGGGAGATGATGAATCCCTTCACGGCAACCTCGACGGCCGGCCAGTTCTGCGCCGAGGTTACGACTTCGTAACCTCGGTTATCGACGACCACGGTATCCTCGGATCGCGTCGGACCGACACTCGGATTCCAGCAAATCGGCATGTCGGCTTCGAGGATCAAATCGCTCTCCGGCAGGAGCATGGCCTCCCTCGGCGAGTAGCCGACCAGGGAGCCCTGATAATCGAGCGTCCACTCGTGGGGATGATTGAACTTCTCGTAAATCCGCTTCGCGCGACGAAATACCTCCGAGACGGATTCGCCGGGCCTTGAGAAGAAGAAGCAAGTTGCCGCCACCATGGCCGAAAGTGTATGGAGCGATTGGAATTCGGGCTCGACGGGGCCGAAGGAAACGGTCCGGGTCAACGAGGCGCAAAGCCCCCACCGTCGCCCCGTGACGGCGATCGTGGCCCGTTTCAGGATCGGATTGGATTTGAAGGTCGGTTGGCGGTAACGGGCCAATCGATCGTCGCTCGCGACCCGCAGATCGACCGGCACAACCCCTTCTCGCATCAGCCGATGCGCCAGATGGCCGGCGATCGCCGCCTCATTTTCTCCCTTCGAGAAATTCCGGCAGGTGGCCTCGACCGCCAACGCCAAGGTCCGCCCCAGCTCACGCATTCGCTGGCGTTCGAACGGGGTCAACCGTCGCCGCAAATTCAGAAGAACATCGCCTTCTCTTCGAGAAAATGGGCCGAGCCCATTCCCGCCGAGATCGGTCGCGACTTTCTTGTTGTGGCAGAGTTCCGCAAGAATACGTCCGGGATCTTCGTACCAGGGACGCTCTTTCAGTTGGAAGCCGAGCCCCGCGAGCTCCTCTTCGAAAACCCGAGCGCTCTCGACATTATCGGCGATCACCGCCCGGGAGACTCGGTTGATATAGAGGATGATCGAGCTGAATTCCGAGCTCAGATCCTGCCGCAAGTCCCCCCCCGAGGTGAACCAGGCAACCGAATCGGCCCGCCCGAGGACGACACCGTCATGTCCCGTGGCATCCAGGAAACTTCGAATGCGCCGATGTTTTTCGTCGATGTCCTGCCGTCTCTTGAGCAACTCGTCGTTGCAGTGGTCCGCGGCGGGGTCGGGAACTGTCGGGAGCGAATCGGTATGGGGTCGATCCGCCGCCGTATGACGAATCCGGTCAAATTCTTTCGAAAAAGGAACCGGACCCGCATGGGATGGGGAGATGAAACCGCCCAGGTGGATCTCGGTTGACATGATGCCCGCTCCGTCGAATGAGCCCGGACCAAGCGGACCCGGTTCGGGTCGTCTCTCAAAGACTCGATCGCTGTCACTCTTGATTGGAAGAGAGGTTAGCCCTTATGGTTCCATGCCTCGTTCAGAAATGCAAGAATTTGCGGAGTCAAATTCGAATAACGACCGGGGTAATTGATTGCATGCGTCCCGCCGGGCAGGATGATTAAACGATGCGGCACTCCGGCGGCGGTCAGGGCCGCATCCATCTCCTTCGACTGGCCGACGGGGACGAGAGGATCGGCCGAACCATGGATGAGAAGCATCGGCGGATTCCCCGGCGAAACTTGATCGACCGGAGATGCCGCGCTGTAACTTTCGGGCACGGCGGACGGCGTCCCCCCCAGGAATCGTACCGCTCGGGAGCCCGCGTCCGGACTCTGCTGGTAGAGCGTCCGTAGATCGGCCGGGCCGGAAAACGAAACGACCGCGGAAACGCGATCGGATTGCCCGGAGCCGGAAATTGCCTGAGTTCCGGTGCCGAGCAACTCCGCAAGATTGCCTCCTGCCGATTCCCCCATCGCCACGATTCGGTTGACGTCAATTCCCAGGGAGCTCGCCTGGTTACGCGTCCAGCGGACCGCCGATCGAACGTCTTCAAGGTTCATCGGCCAAGACGGGCTGACCTGCCGGGAGAGGAGATAATTGGGCGCAACGACCACGAAACCCTTGCGCACGAACGCGGTCGCGATCCGCTGGCCATACTGTCGCTTGCTAAAGTGATACCAGCCGCCGCCGTGGATCGCGAGAATGACCGGCCACCCCCCGGCCGGGGGATTTCCGGTTGGGCGATAAACATCGAGTCGATTGGTACGCCCGTTCAAGGACGGGTATTCAATGTTGCGTGAAACCATCATCCCCGCATCCGAGAACGGAGCATGATGCCTCCTGCGCGGTCCCCCCGGCCCCTGCCCCGGTCCCGGTTGGCCTTCGGTCGGGGCATTGGATCGATTGCGACCGCCAGGGCGCACCAGCGCAATGGGCGCGACCAATGCCGATACGTCGGTCGTCGAAATGCCGGACAGGACGACGCGAGACTCCAGCGTCTCCACGCGGGGAGGAGAGGTCCGGCGGCTTCGCCGGTTCGAGCGCGCGCTCAAGAAGGAAAATGGGCGAACTTCGCCGCGAAGCGATGCGCTACTGCTCATTGGTGCTTGCTCAAGGAAGGTGTTAGGCGCTCGGTGTGCTCGCTGGGGGAAACATTCCACACTTTGTTAAGAAAGGCAAACATTTCCGGCAGCAGATCCCTCCGAACAGGTGATTCCACGATCGTTTCGAACCCGTGACGGGCCCTCTCGACCATCACCAATTGGTGCAACACGCCGTGATCCGCCAGTGCCTTCGACATCGCGCTTGACTGGTCGAGCGGCACCCA
>CALKTZ010000499.1 GCA_937997355.1 uncultured Planctomycetales bacterium
GTCGTCCTCGGGGATGCCGGCCTCGACCTTGCCGACCAGGTCGGCGCCGACGTCGGCCGCCTTGGTGTAGATGCCGCCGCCGACCCGCATGAACAGGGCGAGCAACGTGGCGCCGAAGCCGAAGCCGAGCAAGACCTCATAGGCGTGCTCGCCGTAGGCCATGAAGATGAGGGTCCCCCCCAGCAGGCCGAGGCCGTCGGTGAGCATGCCGGTGATGGTGCCGGTCCGATAGCCGAGCTGCAAGGCGCCGCCGTAGCTGGTCCGGGCGGCGGCGGCGACCCGGAGGTTGCCCCGGACCGCCAGGTTCATCCCCACGAAGCCGACCATCCAGGAGAACATCGCCCCCAGGAAGAAGGCCCCCGCCCGCCCCGCCGCGACGGGGCCGTGCTTGTCGGCCGTGGCGTAGAGGACGATCGTGAGCACGATCACCACGAGGCTGATCACCTTGATCTGGCGCATCAGGTAGGCCCAGGCCCCCTCGCGCACCGCCGAGGCGATCTCCCGCATCTTCTCCGTACCCTGGTCGGCCCCCACCACCTGGCTGACCAGGAGGACCGCATAGCAGAGCCCCGCGATCGCCACGAGCAAGGTCGCGATCAGGGCCACCCGCTCGCCCGTGCCGTAGCTGGGGTCGCTCAGGAACGCGAAATATTCGAACGGCTTCTCCGCCCCCGTCTCCTTCGGCGAGGCGGCGGGAGGGGCCGCCGCCATGGCCCCGGCCGGCTCGGGCGTGGGGATGCCCCGATCGATCAGGTCCCCCTTTTGAATTCGCGCCCCATTCCCGCCGGCCGAATCGACGGCCTTCGACGGCTCCTGGGCCGGCAGCCAGGCCGAGGCCGCCAGCATGGCCCCCATGGCCGTCAAGAGAGCAAGAGTACGCCACCGTCGCATGTTCCTACCTCCGGTCCGAACCCAGGTGTATGCGGAACCTTCCCGGCGATCGAGCGTTTCGAACCGGCTACGAGCCAAACCAAACGCCCGGCAAATCGGCCGACGACAGTCCGCACAACAGGAACCCCTCTCGGCCCTTGTCGTGACGGCATCCTGCGTGCATCCGGCTCGATCACCTCACCGAATCGTTAGCGGATTCGTGGGAAGCGAGCCGGATTGGCCCCCCGCGTTTGACTTGTCGCATCGACCCCGGAAAGGTGAGTGCCACGCCCCGCCGTTCTCATGCGGAGCACGCCTCAATACCCTGAATTAAACACAACCGGCGCGAGATCCGGAAGTGTGTAGACCGGTTTTTCAAATCGCAGCGAATATTCCGTGCGATTCTTAATTTATTCGTTTGAACGTTTTTTAGTCTCATCCATGGCCGACGTCCCGCCCGGGCGGGGCGGAAAATCGCGGCCGGGCCGATTGTTCATCATGATTCGGATCGATTATATTCTATCCGAACGCGAGGTTGCGGCTCTTCCCTCAACGTGAAAAACCTCTAGAGACTGCGTAGATTTCATGGGCATCGTATTCTATTGCCAGAGTTGCGGCGCACGGTTCGAGGTCGATGCGCGGATGGCCGGCAAGAAGGGGCACTGCAAGAAGTGCGGCCAGATGATGGCCATCCCCCGCGCCGAGCAGATCGCGTCGATGGCCTCGATGCCGGCGCTGGCCATGGCGGGCGCGGGGGGTGCCTCCGTGTCCCCGGGGGCGTCGATCGGCTCGATGCTGAAGGCGGACGTCAGCAAGATCGGCCTGGCGCCGATCACCATCGACCGGATGCCGATCGGCCCGAAGTCCAGGAAGCCGGGGCCGAGCAAGCCGACCGCCATGTCCGTCCTCGACGACGGCGAGGACTCGAAGCCCTACATGCTCGCCCATCCCCTCCCGAAAGGGACCGACCGCGTCCAGGGGCAGGCGAACAACGCACTGGCGTTCTGGAGGCGTCAGATCGGCGTGATCCAGAAGCTCTTCCGGTCGCTCAACGAGACGGCCTATCTCCTCTCCATCCCGTTCGTCGTCATCCTGCTGGTCGGCATCGTGCTGAAGAGCCGGAATGTGGCGTTGTTCGGGGCGACCTTCGCGGTCGTGCTCAACGTCGGCCGGATCTTCGCCGGCATCGCCAACCTGGCCGCCGTCCCGCTCCGGAGCGGCCTCGACTCCGGCAAGCTGAAGAAGCCGATCCGCCGCGTGGTCGAGCCCGTGGTGACGATCGGGTTGATCCTCGCGGCCTTCACCTTCATCCCCTGGCTGTCGAGCGACGCCTCCTCGAAAGGGACCATCGGGCAACGCCTCAGGGCCAACGCCAAGGGTCTCCGCGGGGAGATGAAGGAGAAGGTGCGGAAGACGGCCGACGGCGTCTCGAATCTCGACCTCGACGAGATGAGCACCAGGGCCGAGGAGAAGCTCAAGAAAATCGGCACGGATCTCGGTGAACGGGTCCGAGGGACGTCCGAGGAGCCGCGATGACGGCCCGCGTCCGCTCCGCATCCCCCGCCCCCGGCTCGATCCAGGCTCCCCATTCCGAGACACCGCATGTCCACGACTCATGAACTCTCCGACGACGAAGTGATCGACCTCGAACCCACGATCGCCATGGAAGTGGAGGATGGAGGCGGCAGGGCCTCGCCCGTCCCATTCTCCTTCGCGTCGTCCGCGTCCGAGGGGACCTCGTCCAGCTTCGTCGGCAAGACGGAAGTCCTCCGGAGGCAACGCCTGCTCGCCGCTTCGGTATTCCTGGCCGCGACCTTCTCCATCCTGACCGCCTGGACGTTCATCAGCGACAACCCGGGCACGCTTGCCGCGGATGGCAGTTCCTACTCGCTCAGGGTCGGGCTCCTCGCGCTGCGATGCCTGCTGACGGCGGCCGTCGCCGGGCTGCTGGCCGGCGAGATCCCGTTCACTCGCAAGCAGCTCCGCGCGATCGAGTGTGTCTTGTTCCTGGGCCTGACGCTCCTGGCGATGGCGACCATCTATTTCGTCGGCTCCGACCTGATGGCACGCGGCCCCGATTACGCGCCGATCATCCTCGCCTCCGCCAAGGACGGGGTGATCCAGATGCTGGTGCTCATGATGATCTACGGGATGCTGATCCCGAATCCCCCCGCCGTCGCCGCGAAGATGCTCGCCCTCATGTTCCTCGGCCCGGTCGTCGCGGTCTTCTTGCTGAGGGCGAACCCCGAGATCGCCCCGATGCTGGAATTCCTCGGCCAGGCCGAGGAATCCGGGACGAATATCCTGTTCCTGGCGATCGGCACCTTGCTGGCGATCTACGGCGCGTTCCTCGTCAATGGAATCCGCACGCAGTTGCACGAGGCGCTGAAGTTCGGCCAGTACCGGCTCATCCGGATGATCGGCAGCGGGGGGATGGGGGAGGTCTATCTCGCCGAGCACGCGCTCCTGAAACGCCCCTGCGCGTTGAAGCTGATCAAGCCCGAGGCGGGGGCCGACCCCGTGGCCCTCGGTCGCTTCGAGCGCGAGGTGCAATCGTCGGCAAGGCTCGCCCACCACAACACGATCGAAATCTATGACTACGGGCACACCGAGGACGGCACGTTCTATTACGTCATGGAATATCTGAACGGCCTGAGCCTTGGCGACCTGGTCCGGAAATGCGGGCCGCTCCCCGCCGGTCGCGTGATCTACCTCTTCCGGCAGGTGTGCGCCGGCCTCGCCGAGGCGCACGGGCTCGGCCTGGTCCATCGCGATTTGAAGCCGGCGAACGTGTTCGTCGCGCTGCTGGGCGGGGAGGCGGACGTCGCCAAGGTGCTCGATTTCGGGCTGGTCAAGGTGACGAAGGAGCCGGAGGCGCTCACCCTCACGGCCGAGATGACCATCAGCGGCACCCCGCACTACATGGCCCCCGAGCAGGCCGCCGCGAACCCCTCGCTCGACGACCGGGCCGATCTCTACGCGATCGGGGCCATGATGTACTACGCGCTGACCGGCCAGCCGCCGTTCCACGGCGACAACGCGTTCGCCGTGATGATGGCCCACGCCCGAGATCCCGTCCCCAGGCCCTCGGAGGTCTGCCCGGGAATCCCCGAGGACCTCGAAAACGTGGTCCTCCGCTGCCTCGCCAAGAATCCGGCGGAACGCTACGCGAACGTCCGGGAACTGGGCGAGGCGCTGGCCGGCTGCGCCTCGGCGTCCGATTGGGGGCCGCGCCAGGCCGAGGAATGGTGGGCTCGTTTCGGCGAGGTTTCCGAGTAACACGGGTCGTCTCGACCCATGCCCCCGGCCCGGAGGTTGAGCCGGAACAGGTCGGGACGCTCCGCGTCGCCCGGGAACATCATCGTTTCAGCAAAACAACACTATTGCCCCAATGACGTCTTGGGGAACTTGTTGATATCGATGTAGCGGTAGGTGCCGCCGGACTTGATCGCGAGGCGGCGGAGCGGCGTGTCCTGTCCCAGGTCATAGCCCCGGCCGAACTCGACCGCCTGGATGCGGGCCTTGGCGGCTTCCTTGAGGATTTCGTCGATGTCGCTGCTGGGGAGCATATCGGCGTCGGTGAGGAAGAAGACGACCTCGGGCTTGGCCTGGAAGGCCGCGGTGAGGGCCGACTTGTGGTCGGTTCCTCCTCTCGGCTCGACCAGGGCCAGTTGAGTCCGGACCCTGGCCTTGTTGGAGATGGTGGCCGCCATCAATCCCTTGTGCCCCTGGGCATCGGCGAGGACCCTCGCCTCGTGGTTATAAAAGACGACCATGAACTGGGCCGACGAGGGGAGGCGATCCAGGCTGGCCAGGAGTTCCCGCTTGGCGATCTCCAGCGAATTCCGCAGGAACATGCTCCCGGAGCAGTCGATCACATAGGCGAACGACCGGCCGTTCTCCCGGGCGCCGAAGAACTCGGTGCCGGGGCCGATCCCGGTCCCGATCCCGCCCCCCGACCCTCCTCCGGAGCCGCCGCCCCCGCCGGTCCC
>CALKTZ010000500.1 GCA_937997355.1 uncultured Planctomycetales bacterium
CAAACGTATAGAGTCCGAAAAGGAGGGCCGAGTCGCCGAACCCTTCCATTTGCGCCGCGGGGACGGGATTCCGGAGGACGTCGGCATCGGCCCGCGCGATCTCCTGGAGCAAGTCGACGACGCGGTCGGGGTCGGTGCCGTAGGCCACCCCCAGCCGGATCGGCACCCGGATCACCTTGTCGCGGTACGTCCAATTGACGAGATTGCCGGTGATGAATTCGCGGTTCGGAACGATCATGCTCTGATTGTCGGCATTGACGATCGTGGTGGCTCGAATATTGATCCGATCGACGCGGCCCGAGGTCCCGGCGACGGTCACGGTATCGCCAATCCGGATGGGGCGTTCGAGCAGCAGGATGATGCCGCACACGAAATTGGAGACGACCTCCTGAAGTCCGAAGCCGAGCCCGACGCCGAGCGCCGCCACGACCACCCCGATCTTGGCCATGTCGAGGTGGATGGCCCCCAGCGCGAGGATCGCCACCAGGCCCAGGATGGCGTACCGGCAAAGGGTGACGATGGCGAATCGCACGCCGGGATCGTCGGACATCCGAGGGAAGAGGAAGACCGCGAAGAAGGGGTTCATGTTCCGCCAGGCCGCGACCCCCAGCAGGACATAGACGACGGCCTTCACGAGTTCGCTCAGCTTGACCCAGGTCTTGGACTGCGAGTCGGGCTGCCAGAGTTCCTTGTCGCCGATGGTATGGAGCAACGCGAGATCGAGGTCCCAGACCCAGGCGAGCGCCGAGGCGCCGAGGACCGCGAGCCCGATGGCGAGCAGTTGCCGCGCTCGTCTTGAGAGGGCCTCGGCATGATCCGGCTCGGCCAGGTGATCCGCCAGGGAGCCAACCCCCAACTGCGGTGAGGGACTGACCAGGTTACCCCCGGGCACGGTCGACCGAGGAGGGGCCAGGCCGGCCACCAGCCGGGAGCCGGCCCCCGATGTCATCGCCAGGGTCAACATCCGGGTCCATGACTGGGCCGGACCGGGCAGATTCCACGCATGCTCGTCGATCGCCTTGGAGATCACCCGATAGATCGCCCAGCAAATCGCGGCGACGATCGCCGATTGCGAAAGTCCCGTCGCCAGCCGCCTCGCCGTGAAGCTGTATCCCCTCGCCTCCAGCAAGATGATCGCCAGGACCACGAAACTGCCGAACCACGGAACCAGCCGTCGGCGCTGCTCCAGCCACCTCAGAAGCTCTCGAATCACGGATGGTCGCGGAGTCGCGCCCTCCGCGATCGCGGCCGTCATGGAGGCTGGCGGAGCGGGGATCGTCGAGGCCGGCGCGGCGGGCGAGTCGGTCGAGGCGGCGGATGTGTCGACGGGCGAGTCCTCGGCCAATCCGACGGCGGCCATGCGATCGGCCGCGGCCCGGCGTGAGACCCGGATCAGATAAACGAAGAGGGCCAGTTCGAAGCCGATCGCGAGGAACCGGCTCAACGCGGGAGCGACCACGGGCCGCGCGTCGGGCGCGATCTCCCCCTGTCCGAGTAGGTAGGCGGGCAAGATCAATAACAGTGCCAGGATCACCAACGATCGCCCGGCCCGTCCCAATTGAGCCGCGAGGGCTTCCGAGACGTCGAGGTAGCGAACCGACCAACCCGAGGGACGAAAGATCCAGCAGAGCAGGCTCCGCACCAGCGCCGCCAGGGCCAACCCGATGAGGATCGTCGTGATGGGAACCGCCACGCTCCTCGGCCAGGGAGCACGCCGCGCCACCAGGGCCAGGATCCCCAGATATGCCGGCCAGATCGCCGTCCAGGCCAGGCCCATCGCCAGGCATCGCAACGCTCGGATCACGTCAACTCCTCCGCAACGCTTGGCGCATCGGCTCTCCGCGGCCATCCGAGGCCCACGATTCGCCCGGCATCCCCATCCCCCCGCTCCCGACGTCCTCACCTCTCGATCAATCCGGCTCCGGATACCCCGGCGGTCGCTCGGCGGGAGACTCCGACGCGGACGATTGGCCCGAGCCCGCAAGTTCCGGGACCGTTTCCGCACCGTACAGGTCGAGATGGATCTGATGCCCGATCTTGCGCCTGAGCCGGAACAGCCCGATGGGAAGGACCACAAGCCCCACGGACGCCGCCACGAATTCCGCGGAAGCCCGATTCCAATTGCGCCGATCGAGCGTCTCCTCGGTGAGCCGCAGGATCGCCTTGGTCAGCCGGGCGAGTTCGCGCCCCCCCTGCCCGATCGTCTCCGGCCCGATCGGATCCTGATCGCGGACCCAGAAGATATTGGTGCGGATGAATCCATATTCGTCGTTCAAAACGGCGATGCGCGCGGTCACTTCCCGGAGCGTATCGGTCGCCCGATTGGCCAACACCTTCAGCGCATCTCGGCGACGAATCAGGATCGCGCCATGCTTCCGTTCGATCTGCTCGAAGACCGCAGCCGCCGCACCGCGCCGAGATGCAGGCAATCGTTCCAGAAGGGCGTCGTGCTCGAACTGATCCTGGTGGGCATCCTCGATCAATTCGAGTTCGGCCTCGGTGAGTGCGTCGGCATAGAACTGGACCCTCGCCTCGACGAGCGTCAGCTCGTTCCGGTCGAGGCGATCCCGCTCCGGCCCGATGCGGCGGAAGTCGTTATTGAGCCGCATGGCATCGAGCCGGCTGACCTCGCCATCCTTGATCAGCTTCTTGAGCTCCTCGAAGTCCTGCTTGGCGCGGTCGGTATGGGCCTTCTGCTCGTCCGGCGCCGGAGACGGATTCGCGGCCACGGCTTGCTCGAACTTGACCGTCTGGGCTTCCATTTCCAGGAGCTCGGCGGTCCGTCGAGCCCGGTAGCGTTCCAGCGGATCGTCCAGTTTCTCGGCGCGATTCTCCTCGCTGGCCGCGGCCCGCTTCAGATCGCGCTGCTGAATATCGGAAACGGCCCCGAACCGAAGCTGCAACTGGTCGAGGATCTTCCTGGCGACCTGGACGTGGGCCGTATACACCTGAATATTCAGCTCGTTGACGGCCGTCAGCTTGGTCTCCAGGGCGATGCGAGCCTCCTGCGCCATGAGCCGGAGCGATTCGACCTGGGTCTCCCATTCCAGGTTGAGCCGACGCTCCGCATCGAGATGCTGGCTCTCGGGGGTCGCGGCCTTGACCGATCCTTTCGCCGGGGGCGAGGTTCGCTCGCCGGCCCTCACCTTCAAGGCCGCCACCCGCTGGAAGATCTTGTCCCGCTCGACCCGCAGAGCGACCCGCTCCTCGGCGGTCTTGGTCGCCTCGCCCTTGGCCGCGTCGAGTTTCGTGGTCCAGTCCTTCAGCTCGTTCTGGATCGATTCGATGGCGTCCTTCATCTCCGTCCGGACCGCATCGCCGATCTCGTTGGTCGGGCCGCGAAACGCCTGGGGCAAGAGGGTTTCCGGCTTCTGTTCGGCCTGGCTCAACAGGGCGTTGAGCTTCTCGAGATCGGCCCTGGCCCTCGCCTTGTCCTGGTCGGGCTTGTTGGCGGTCCACTGGCGGTAATCCTTCTCCGCCTTCTCGTATTCATTCATCCAGTCGAGCCGGGCCTTGAGCAGTTCCCGCAACGCCCTGGGGTCGTCCGCCGGCCTGGTCGAGGCATTGGCCGCCTCGGTGGTCTTGGCCGTCGAATCTCCGGTTGCTGCCAGGGTTGCATCGACGGCCTCAAGCCGTTTGAGCGTCTCGGCGCGGAGTTGGTTCAGCTTCGCGAGCGTCGTCCCGGGCTTCGGCCCCGCCGCCGCTGGAGCCTTCGCATGCCCATCGGCCGATGCCCCGGCCGACCCGCCCGAAACCCCTCCCGCATGCGAAGGATCGCCGGAATCCCCGCCGTGCCGCGCGGGGGCGTGTTCGGACGATCCCGTCTCATCAGTCTGGGAGGAGGTCGCGCCGGGAAGTCGAGCGGGGGGGCCCTGAGCACCTCGGGCGAGGGCAACTCCGAGGATCTCGGGCCTCCACCACCAAAGCCCGACGCCGAGCGAGACGACGCCGGCGACTCGCACGGAAAGGGCCAATCGTCCCATTCCTCTCAACGACGCGGGCATGGCACGGGTTCCTTCCTGGAGGCGATGCGAGCCCATCAGGCCGAGTTGAAACTCGATCTCGAAGCCGACGATCGGCGATTCCTTCGCTCGTCGGGCCGGGCAATCAAGATCCCTGGACCGGCTTCGGCCGAACAAATTAGCCCGACTCCCGAAGCCCCACAAGACGAATCGGCACATGATCCGGTCCGCCCCGCCGTATTCGGCGGGCGACACGCAGCCTCGATCCCCGAATTTGCTCCTCTTGACCGGATTCCGCTTTGCGCTATCATTTAGATCGATAGACACTAGCGCGTCCCCAAAGAACCCGAACCGCGGTTCCGCGCGTCCGCTCCCCGCAGATTTGACCACGGTTTCTCAAAGAACCAGTTGCGTGCATGCACGACGGTCGTCGAAAGGGGGAGGGTGCGCAAACCGGGTCCATTCCTCGGCATACCCCGAGGAAATCTTCGGCGAAAAAAATCTGAATCATTTCGGGTTCCACGAGGATTTCAGGATAGGGAAAAAGCAAGTTTGGCCGTTCGGACATTCCGTGACGGGGCGGATGTCTCAGCCGTGAAACGATGCGGTCGATTTCGGCAGGATTACGATGGAAATTTCTCGACTGGCGATTGCTACTCCCGCGGGAGGCCCGGACCCCTCGATCGCCGCCATGGCCATGGTTGCCGGGCTGACCGAGCGCCACCTGCGAGTCCAGCACTTCCGATCAGTCGCCTGCCCCACGACCACCGAATCCGTGGGTCAGATTTCCGGCCTGCCGGGACGCCATCTCGATGCCTGGTTGATGCCGTGCGAAGTCCAGCGCCGGCTTTTTACACGCGGGGCCAGGCACGTCGACCTCTCCCTCGTGGAAGGGACCCTCG
>CALKTZ010000501.1 GCA_937997355.1 uncultured Planctomycetales bacterium
AGCTTGCAGAGGATCCCATTTTGCAGTTGCGTGTACTCATCCCACCAATTTTCCGGGCCGATCACGGAGTCGAGCCGGTTCATCACGGTCCTCGCCGTGACATAAGAAAGTTGCCGATTGCCGAGCATGCGGGTCCGAACTTCGCGGGGGCCGAATTCCTCGGTCAGGGCGGAAAAGATTTCCGGATAGCGGGTGCCGCTCATGATCATCAACCTCCCTACCTACCAGACCATTGCCGATCGAATCAGAACGATGTTTTGTGAATGTTTCCCTTGTCTCGGATCCGCCCTTTTCAGGTGCGAGGCGTCGCCAGCCGCTGCTGAATCCACATCATGGCGTCGAACAGATCGGTGCAGGCGCGGACCACATGGCCCCGGCCGTCGACGATGTCCCAGGCCTGGTATCGCCCCACCACGCGAGGACAGGGCCGCACCGAGAGCCGCTCCTGTTCCAGGGTTTGCTTGCGGGTCTCGAACTGCTCGGGAGAGGCCGCGCCGAGGAAGCGCGCCGTGGCGGCCAGCTCCAGCATCGTCTCGGCCAGCCAGCATCCGGCCTGGGTTTCCTGGGCCTTGAACGCCGCCGCCTGCGCCTCGATCCACTCGGCGAGGCAATCGGGCTCGGCCGGCGCGGGGGCTCCCTTGGCCCGGGCCGTGGTGCCCGCGTTCGCCGCGGAATCGGTGCTGATTTCCGCCTGTGCCCTTCTCCCGACAGCCGGAACCGCCCCCCCGGCCTCGAAGCCGGACCGATCGCCGAAGCCGGATTCCGGATTTTGACAGAGATGAATCATCGCGACGATCCTCCTCACGCAACGGACTCTCGGACCGGCCGGATTCCGGCCCCGACTCTCGTCGAATCGAGGGAATTCGGCCGTCGTTGGCTCCTCCAAGTTCAAATTCGGGGAAGTGAACTCCCTTTCCCCTCCCACAACATTATCTTATGCATGGCCAAGATGCGAGTCAAGCGTTCAGTAACGATTTTATCGATATTTTGGCTTTCTCGAAATCTATATCGTCATCAAGACGAATTCGGGCTCATCATGCCGATGGGGATTTGTTACGATCGCCGACGACACGACGCGAGAGGGTTCCCCTCGGCGCGTGGACGGAGACCAGACATGGCCAAGAAAAAGAACGAGCCCAGGTTCCAGCCCGTGGAGCACTGGAAGCCTTCCAAGCCGATCTCGCTCCAGGTGCGCAGCGGCCCCGAATGGAAGGCCTGGCTGGAGAAGCTCGCCAAGTTCGACCGGACCACCGGGTCCGAGGTCGCCGACCGGGCGCTCGCCTTCTACGCGAGGTCGATCGGATTCCCGGATGCCCCGCCGGATCGGTGAAGGGGAGTTGGAAGATCCTGGAGACCTTCGGTCGTCGGTTTCGGCGGGGCCATCCGGTGGCACGCGCCGAACGAGTCATAGATCCGGAGAGCCGGAGCGGAAATGGGGACGGGCTCGACGGTACTCCGCGTGCCTGTCCCCATTTCCACGGGCCTTTGCGGCCGCGAGGTTCTGGAGACCTGCGGTCGGCAGTATCGGCGGGGTCGGGAGACCGCCGCCGAACAGACCAATTTAAACTAGAAAATATTATAATATTAGATTTTTCTATAAATCAGCGTGCCCCGGGATCGAAGATCGTGGCGGCAATAAAGCGGGTGGGCTTGCCTTTCTCGTGGTAGTAGTAGACCGCGACGACCTTGCCGTCGGGCCGCACGACCGACCGCACGTAGCCGATGTCGCGTCCGCCCGCGTCGTCGCGGAGGACGATCGGCTCGCCCCAGGTCTTGCCGTTGTCGCCGCTCAGGCGGGCCTGGAGCGTGTAGGGGGCGTTGCGGTAGCAGTAGACCAGGCAGAGCCGGCCGTCGGGGAGATTATTGAGGGAAGGGGGGTTGCCCTCGCCGGTGTCGGGAACAGGCCGGGAAAGATACGTCCAGGACTTGCCGTTATCGCGCGACACGTAGGCATCGATCCAGCTCTTGTTCTCGACCTCCAGCTCGCGGACCGTGCAGACCAGCTCGGTCGGCGAGATCCGGACGGTCGACGGCATGATCGAGTAGCCAACCCCCTTGGGCTCGGGGGCGATGAACGAGAGGAATTCCCAGGTGAGCCCGCCGTCGGTCGTCCGGGCGCAAAATGGGCGTCCTTCCTTGCCGTTCTGCTTCGAGGCGGTGAGGAACAGGGTGCATTCCTTCGGCCCGTCGACGATGTAGTCGGTGCGGGCCATCACCCCCTTCTGGCCGAACAGCGGGAGCCGGAACGGCCCCTTCCAGGTGTGGCCTCGATCATAGGAATAGAAGAACCGCGAGGTCCCGGCGTCCTTGTTCTCCATCCGGACCGTGAAGGCGAGGTTCGGGTCCTTGAAGTTGATCGGCTCCTTGAGGTCGACGACCACCTCGTCGGTGATCCCCTCGGGCATGGTCCCGTGGCGCATCGCCTTGGTGCCGACGAGCATCCCGTTGGGTTGCGGCTCCTCGACCGTCCAGGTCTTGCCGCCGTCCTTGCTGCGGGTGAGCAGGATCTCCTCGGGTCGCTCGCGGTCGATGTTGTGGAACCGCCCCAGGTCCTTGTGGAACCCCCGGCAGAAGCCGGTCAGGATCTCGTCCCCCCAGATCCAGATCCCGTGATTCGCGGGCCAGCCGGCGAACCGCCCGTCCGCCCGATACACGACCACGTTCTCAACCTTCGCGGGCTCGGCGGCGCGGACAACGCCCGGCATGCCACTCGCCCCGAGCACGCACGCCAGCGCCAGGCAGAACGACCCGAGCCCGCGCAGGCCCGACGCCTCGATTCTCGACAGCACCATCATCACAACCCTTTCGGTCTGGATCGAACTCGGGGAACGAACAAAT
>CALKTZ010000502.1 GCA_937997355.1 uncultured Planctomycetales bacterium
AGCCACAAATCTCGCCGCTCGTTACTTGGCTTCCTGCGCCTTCTCGGCGTCTCGCCGCTTCTGGTACTCCTCGTATTCCTGCCTGCGTTGGTTCTCGATGATCTCGCTCAGGTCATCCTTCTGACCGGGCTTTGTGAGATCCTGATCCTTCTTGGTCAGCGAAATGAAGCCGATACCCATCTCGTCGGTCGTGGCCTCGCCCCATTTGACGAGCTTCGGCGGCTTGTTGGGGTTCCGGGGATTCTCCGAAGTGTTGTCGTAGCTGGCGACGACTTCCACGACCGTCCCTTTGGGAAGATCGAGGGGCTTCTGGAAGTAGTAGGTGGTCTGCCAGTTGAAATCCCAGTCGTCGATCTTGATCAGATCCTGGACCCGGCCATCGGGAAACTTGACCGACATGGAAATCTCGCGGCCGAGCAGGTGCATGTGAGGCGTGACCGAATACGCCTCGGTATCGACAGGGATTTCCCAACTGCCGCGGATCGACTTCTTCGAGCCGGGGGGCAGAACCAGGTCGGGCTCGTTGGCGGCGAGCCCCATCACGAGGGTCTTCTTGACAGGCTTGCGCGAGAAGTAGAGGCCGACTTGCGTCCGATCGGTCTCGGGCTTGCCGGTCGGGTGGTAATGGACCTGGAGGATCAGGTCGGCCCCCTTCGGGAGAGGTCGGCCGATCCCATCGGGAAGATGCGCCGGGAGATTTCCGGGCGCCCAGCCGCCAAGGTCGCCGTGGATCTCGACCTCGGGTCCGGAGAAGCAGGTGTAGCCTGGGCCGGGTTCGGCGGCATCCTTCTTCCTCCCCTCACCTTTGACATCCACGAATCCGAGGACGTGGTGAACGACCCTCGCGTTCCCCGGCCTGTACTCGATGGCCGAGACATACATATCCTTCGGCAAGCTGGTCGGCCGCACGAAACAGCGGTAAATGTCCGCGCCTGTGGCGGGAATCTCCATGTCGGCGCCGATGTCGACGATCAGGTCTGGGGTGCCGAGCCGCCAATCGTCCGAGTAACTAGGCTTGGGGGGGAGATCGGCCGGATCTCCCTCGGGGGCGTTATTCTCGGCCCAGGCGACGATCGTGGCGATCTCCTTTTCCGGCAAGGATCGTTCGTCCTTGAAGGGGACGCCGAAGCCGTGAACCGCCTTCCAGGGAGGCATGGTCTTTTCGGATACGACCGTCGCCAGGTCGCTCGCCCGCTTGCGGGCCTGTTCGTAGGTTTCGAGCGAAAATGGGCCAACCTGTCCCTTGCGATGGCAGTCGAGACAATTCTTGTAGAGGATGGCGGCGACATCCTTGGAGTAGGTCGGGATCGTTCCCTTTTCAGGCGATTCCGGGATCGGGCATCCGACCGGCTCGACGAAGGGGGCGGACACCTCCTTGTCGGCGAGCAGCGCGGCGACGGCATCCTTGAGTTGAGAGCCGGTCGGGTTCGAATTGCGAACCTGACGCGCGGAGAACTGGTCGTCGATCCGTCCGTGATAGCGAGTTTCGCCCCGATCGTCGATGACGAACGCCTCGGGGGTCACCTTGGCGCCGAGGGCTCGCGCCAGCCGTCCGGAACGATCGCGGAGGAGCGGGAATTTGAGGTTGAAATCGCGTGCGTGGGACTTGACTTCGGAATCGGCGAGGTCGGGATCGACGCAGATCCCCACGAAGGAAACACGGTCCCGAGGGTAGGCCGTCGCGAGTGCGTTGTAGGTTGAGCTGTAGGCATTCGAGATCGGGCATTCGGTCGAATAGAAGACCGCCAGAGTGAAGCGGTCTTTCGGGGGGACCAGGGAGACTGCCTTGCCATCGAGATCGCGCAGCGCGGCGGGCAGCGTCTTGATCGCCGAATGCTCTCCCCCGCTCGCGATCGGATCCAGCCCCGTGATCGGGGGGACCATCCCGGCGGCGAGCAGGAACAGGACGAAACGATTCATGTTGAGAATCCTGAGTTGTGATTCCGGCAATTCTCGCAGCGAATTGAAATTCAACCTTCGATTTGATCTTCCTTCATGCTATCAGCCTCGCCGAAGTCCCGGCAAGGCAGGGTCTCGGTTCGATGGGCGCATTCGTTCGAAAGCGGAACCGGCCGGGCATTTCGAACGCCCGGCCGGCTCGGATGGAACGGATCTGATTCGGGGATGATGTTAGAAAAAGAGCTGAATACGGGCCATGAACATGTCGCTGGTCAACTGACGTTTGCCCGCGGGAGCGTAAAGGACCGGATCTCCGAAGACGGAATGCTGCCAGGCGAAATAGAACTTCAGGTACTGGGTCATATGCCAGTTGAACCCGAGTTCGGTGTTATAGAGGCTGTTGGTCCAGTTGTTCGGGTCGGCCAGGCCTCCGGTGAACACCTGATTGCCGATGTTCATCATGTTGTAGCGGCCCTGGACTTCGAGGGCTCCCAGTCCGAACTCGCCCGACTTGAAGCTGAGGGGATGCAGCGGCTTGACGATGCCGACGCTGCTCCTCGTTTCGCCCGTGACGAAATAGCTCGCCTGCACATAGTAGCTCTGAACGGGAAGCCTCGTGTGGAATTGCAGATTCGGGTTGATGGCATAATTCTGGAAGCCGCTCTGCCACTCCGCGATCAGGGCGAGTTGCTTGTAGAAGTAGGCGACGTGGAGATCCCAGAACGTCCGCTCCCCGCGTTCCCTGACATTGTTGTTCAAGGTGAGGAATGGGACGCCGAGGATCTGGTTGCCGCTCGTTGGGACCAGGGTACGGAAGACGGTCGGCTGCGGGACGTTATCGGCATAACCGCCGAAGACCGAGCCGCCGATATTCAGGTTCTCGAGGAGCGAGTCCTTGGCGTTGGTGAAGGGCTTCCAGTTGATGAAGGCCGCGAAGGA
>CALKTZ010000503.1 GCA_937997355.1 uncultured Planctomycetales bacterium
GCCCCGATTGGTCGAGTCCTGAAAACCCTCCCTGGAACGGACTTTCGAGAGTGCTTTTCGGGTCATGAGCCGAGTCAAGCCCTTCCATTACACGCCGAACTGTACGGCAGCAGGTTGTCCGCAACCGGCGATCTACAAGATTGCCGCGCTCTGGAGCGACGGGACCAGCCAGGAGCTGAAAAGCTACGGCCTGGTCTGCGAGACGCATCGGCAGGAACGCTACGAGCAGGCGTGCGAGCGGTCGGCGCTACTGAGCCGGACGGCCGATGAGAGCGTCGGCCCTGTTGAGATCTTCCGCCTCGAACCGGACCGGCGCGACGCCGAATTAACTCGGGTCTCGCGGTGATCGAGCACGGATGAGCCCAGACGGACCCGGCGCGGGCCTTCCGTCCCTGTTGAGGATCGAGCAGGATGCCGATCAAGAATTCGACCAACCGGAACCTCCCGGGATACCGTTCCCTCGGCTCATGCCCTTTACCGGCTAGGGCATTCCGTTCGATCACATCGGCCGCGAGCCTCAGCTTGTTCGTTCTGATCGCCCTCGGCTTTTGGGGGCCGTCGCTCCTTGCGCAATCGCCGCTCAAAAAGCCGTCGGCGCCGGCGAAACCTCAGACCGCGAATGCTCCCCCCGCGCGGAGGCCGTCTCAGGCGAATCCCGGCCCAGGTCTCAAGAAATCGCGGGCGAATCGCCCGGCGCAGGCCCTGGCATCCCAGGCAGGCCGTCAAGATCCTCTGCTCTACGATCGCCTGGCGCTGCCCGAGGCGTGGAAGGCGCAGTTCTGGGAGAGCGCGGCGGCCAAGGCGCTGTTCGCGCTCGATCCCAAGGCGATCGCCGCACTGGTCCCGACGCAGTCCGGGGTTCGATTCTGTCGATGCCCCGCATGCGACGCCGATGAACTCGATGATCCGTTGGTATGGACTCCGGAAAAGCCCGAGATCCTGACATGCCGCCGTTGCGGAGTGACGGTGCCGAACAAGGAGTATCCCGCCAAGGAGAAGGATAAGCCCGGTCCGCCGGAGGAGACGATCGAAGTCCTCCCCGGTGTGGTCCATCATTATCCGTATCACATGGTCATACCGACGAAGGCACGCATCCCCGATGAGCGACTTTATTTGCAGGCCAGGCGCGATTATCAGGCGAAGCTTTATCTGACCAAGGCGGCCCTCTATGCCGCCGTGAAATACCACGAACAACCGCGCAAGAGCCGAGATCCCAAGCTCGCCACCGTCGCGGCGGTGATTCTCCTGCGCTTCGCCCAGGTCTATCCGAGTTACGCCACGCATCTCGACCAACCCGGAGAGCCGAAGCAATTTCAAACCGCCGACCTCGCCCCCCCCTATCGGGATGGCTATCAGACCGGCAAATGGGAGTGGAACGGCAGTCTCGACGTGCCGATGAATTTGCTGCTCGCCTATGCCCTCCTCCGCGACGACGAGGCCATCGAGGCCGCCGGAAAACTCCTGGGAGACCCGAGGCCCCGTCGAACCATCGAGCATGATCTCTTCTACGCGTCGGCGGATTTCGCTCGACGGCAGCCCGAGGAGTACAACGAGGATTCGTTGCACGTTTACCGGGGGATGCTCGCGGTCGGCAAGCTGATCGGTGATCCTTCGCTCATCCAGGCCGTCTCGGAGCGGCTGGAAGGCTTCGCCCAAAGAGGTTTCTATTACGACGGGATGTGGCGTCAGGCGAATCTCCGGTCGCATCGGCGGGTTCTCTCGATCCTGGATGGTTGGATCGATCGACTCCTCGACGATTCCCGGGTTCAAACCGCCCAGGATCATCATTTCAAGCTCGCGGGAGCCCGCGAAGACCTGCTCGTGAAAGAAATCCCGATTCTCGGGCTGGCGCGCGAGGCCGGGGCGGCCCTCCTGAGCGGCCCGGAGCGCCGGGATGTCGAGCAGGTTTCATGGCCCCCCCCGTCTTCCGCGATCGGCGGCGCGCGGCGCCCCAGGCTTCTAGGAGGCGCCGGGATCGCGCGATTGGCCGTGGGTTCGGGGGGCGATGCGCTCGATCTGGAACTGCGCGGCCTGGATAGCTACGGTGAGCCCCATTTTCAGCGGTTGGCCATGCGCCTGGCGATCGGAGGTGTCCCCGCCCTCGACGATCTCGACGAGCTTCCTCCCGCCCCGAACGGGTGGGACCTCGCCTCCCCG
>CALKTZ010000504.1 GCA_937997355.1 uncultured Planctomycetales bacterium
TGAGGAATGTCGCCCCTTCGCCGGGTTTGCTCCGCGCGGTGATCGTGCCGCCGTGGTGCTCGACGATCTTCCTGCAAATCGCCAGGCCGATGCCGCTCCCCTCGTAGACCCCCCGGCGGTGAAGGCGTTGGAACATGGCGAAGATCCGGTCGAGATACTTCTCGTCGAAGCCGATCCCATTGTCCTCCACGGCAATCGTGATCGTCTTCGCGTCGGGATCGGCGAGGCCGGGCGGGTGCTCGGTTTGATAGACCCGCACCACCGGGGCGATTCCCTCCCGGCGGAACTTGAGCCCGTTGCCGATCAGGTTCTGGAACAACTGCCCCATCTGCACCGCGTCGGCCTCGACCCTCGGCAGGGGGCCGATCTCGACTTGCCCCCCCGACTCGCGGGTCGAGTCTTCGAGGTCGGATACGGCCTGCCCCGCGACCGCCGGCAGATCGACCGGGGCGAACGGGGCGGCCTGGCTGGTCAGCCGGGAATAGGTGAGCAGGTCATTGATGAGGGTGCGCATCCGCCTGGCCGAGTCGAGAATCCGGCGGAGGTAGTCCGCCGCTCCCCCCGTCAAGGCGTCCGGGTATTCGGTGAACAGGAGATCCGCGAACGATTGGATCTTCCGCAACGGCTCCTGGAGGTCGTGCGAGGCGATCGACGCGAAATGCTCCAATTCCTCGTTCGACCGCTCCAGCGCGATGGCCCGCTCGGCCAGGGCGAGTTCGAACCTCTTGCGCTCCGTGACCTCCGCCTGGAGCGCCAGGTTCAGCCGCCTCAGCTCTTCCGGGCTCGGCAGAATCAGCGCGACCGGGATCAGCCGGTAGAGCAGGATGGCGGTCGGGAACGAGGCCAGCGCCGTCACCAATTTCACCATCCCATCCAGGCGATACGTGCCGTGCCACAGGGTCCAGATCGACATCGCGTGCGTCGCCCCGCATGCGAAGATGAAGATGCTGAACAGGACGAACATCCAATTGAATACGAGATCCTTACGCCTTCGCACGAAATAAATTAAGGCGAAGGGGATCAGAAAATATGAAATCGCGATGACGGCATCCGAGGTGACGTGGAGCCAGACAATCTCGGGTTGCCAAAAATAGCAATGGCCGTGCGGCATGAAATCGGAGGTGAAAAGCTTTCTAAAGAATTCGATCATGGCTTTCACCTCGATCCCGTTGCCGGGGTTGCAATGATTGGCAACCGTCCACCGCGGCACCGAAGGCCGGCGGCGGGGAGCCTCTCTTCCGCTCGATCGCGATTCGCCCGCGTGAATTCCCTCTCAGAACATGGTGTAGATGAAAGGTGCGGCGGCGGTCCCGGAAAGGATGATCAGGGCGCCGAGCAGGAGCATGACAATCAAGATTGGGAGCAACCACCATTTCTTATTATGCGACAAGAAATCCCAGAATTCGGCGAGTAAGCTCGGATTTTCGGCACCGGCTCGTTCGAACTCGCTCATGCCGGGGCGAGGGTTTGCATCGCTCATCGGGGACATTCCTTCGAGGTCTTTCGGGGTTGCCGGATTTGTCGAAAATGCTAGGGGTTTGCCGGCTGCCGGCCAGGTCTTCCAGTATGACGGAAGCCCGCCCTGCCGTCGACAATCGAGGGGATCTTGCGCCGTCCTCAAGTGCCGGGAAGGAACCGATCCGAGAGCGGCAGCGAAATTCGCCGCATTCGGTTCGAGTACGATTTCAGTTTAGTTAGGCTTTTAAGTTAAAGAGGAGTTGTGCGGATCGTGGCGGATGGCGGCATCGCCTCATTTGGCCGATCGCGACCGGATGCGGCCATCGGCGCGGTGGAGGTGCCCAAACCGGGAACTCCGGTGGTTTCGGGGCGGTCGCCGCGTGCGATCTTGCCGGCGGCCGAGCCGAATCGGCGCACCCAGTTGAGACGCTCCACGGAGTCGTAAATGTTCTTGGCGGCCCACCGGTGGGTGTCGATCGCCTGTCGGCACACTCCCTTCCATTTGTCGGCATCCATCTGAAAGTGTGTCGCGACGTCGGTCGGGTCGATTCGCGGGGGGCTGGCCGCTTTCGGGAGGCCGAATGCCCCCAGATCGTGAAGCGAACGGAAGATCGCTTCGGCCAGGAGAGTATGCCCCTGAAGGCTCGGGTGGTGGGCATCGTGGAATAGATCGTAATCCAAGATTCCGCGAGGATCGGCCGCCTCGAAGATTCCCGGCCCATCGATCAGGATTCCGCCATGACGGTCGGCCATCTCCCGATAGGTCCGGCGGAACTCCTCCGAGCTGCGGATTCGCAGGCCGTCAAGCTCCCGGGACAGGATGTCGTGCTCCCGGGCCTCGGCGAACATCCCCACACGTTCCAGCTTGCGGGCCAGCCGAAAATGGGGCTCGGCGAGGCTGGGCCACCGTCGGATCAACTCCCGGTCGAGCTCCTCGGAGGTATCGTCGGCTTGCTTGGCCAGCAGGAGGAGGCGGGTGGCCTCGTTGCGTTCGGCTTCGGTGGCGGATTCGGGGAGGACCGACCGGCTTGGTGCCCAGCCGCCGTCATTGGCCGGGGGGACCACCCAGACCGGCAAGACGCCGTTGGATCGGCAGAAGGAGCCGATCAGGTCGAGGCGATGTTCGAAGTCGGCGTTGACCTTCGCCAGCTCATCCGGGGTGACCATCGGCCAGTCGATCGGCGATCGAACCGGACCCGGCGCGGATGGATCGTCCAGCAGATTGCCGTCGATTCCCCGGACGATCAGCCGATGGACCGGAGAGTAATCCGCGAGCTTGGCGTACCATCGCCTGGGATGGACGGTCCGCGACCAGGCGAATCGAGACTGGAATTCGTTATGGCCGGAATAGATGACGAGGATGTCAGGACGGACCGTCAGCTTGGCAAGCTCCCGGTGCATCCACTCCAGATCGGCCCCGCCATTGGCGAGGATGTCGACCTCGACCTTGCGGTCGGGCATCGCCTCGCCGAGCTTCCAATCGAGGATCTGGCCGATCGAAAGATGCGGCTGATACGGATAACCCCGGGCGCTCGAGCCCCCGATGACCGTCAGTCGAAGTGTATCCGCCGAGCCTTTCTTGAGGTTGCCCGAGAGGATCGGCTCCGCGCGCCGGTGCCGGGCATGCGAGACGATCAGGCCCCCCATTTCTCCAAGCCCCAGGGCGAGCACGGTCGAGCCGCAAAGGAGCCCGAGCCTGGCGAAGCGTCGGCGTCGATCGGGCTCGCGGATCGAAAGCAGCACGAAGGCGATGAAGCCGGCTGAAGCCAGCAGCCAGGCGGCGGCATGTCCCCACATCAAGGTTCGCAGGAAGCCATCGATTGCGGTACGTCGCGTGCTCCTCGGCAGCAGGCGGAAATATTCGGGTAGGACCTGCATCAAGGCGATCGCCAGCGCGATGCCGACCCCGATCGCCGACAGCTTGATCGGGAAGCGCCGGGCGCTTGCGGCAAGCGATCTCAGACCATCTGGGGCGAGTCGGTTTGGTGGTATCATGCATCGTTCTCCCGGGGCAAATCCTCCCGTGCCATTCTTAATCAATGCGTTTTTTTCGACGCGATGCCCTCATCTGGATTTTCCGGGGATGGGGTTGCGGGAGGCCGCCCGGCCGTCGGGGAGACTCGCAATCGCCGGGGCAATCGGCGACAATCGACCGGGTCGGGATGGACTGTCGCGGGTACTTTCGGCCGGGCGGCGGCATCCCGACGTTCGCGGACGGTCGCCGGGCGTGCGATCTCGCGAGGTCTCTTGAATCGTAGAGGTGACCGATGCGCCGATTCTTGGCTCGGGATAGGGCGATTTTGCTGGGGACGCCGATCCTCCTTTCGATCGCATGGTCGCAGGGGATCATCGGGACGGCGAAGGGGGACGAGCCGCTGAAGCCGACTCCTTCCGTCTCCTCATCCAATCCCGCCGTCCCCGCTCCTGGGCATTCGCTTCACGGCGAGGCGTTCAACGAAGGCCCCCGGCAGCGGGCCGTGATCCTCCCCGGCATGGGGAAGGTCCATTTCGCGGTGACGACCAAATCGCCGCAGGCCCAGGCGTTCATCGACCAGGGGGTCGCGCAGCTCCACACGTTCTATTACCTGGAGTCGGAGCGGTCGTTCCGTCAGGCGGCCCTGCTCGATCCCGATTGCGCCATGGCCTACTGGG
>CALKTZ010000505.1 GCA_937997355.1 uncultured Planctomycetales bacterium
TGACGCAATATCTACTACTGCTGAAGAATGTAAGAATCCCCAGCGCGATATGCCGATCGGAATCATCGGATCACTCATCGTTTGTACGATTCTGTACTGTCTGGCTGCGGTCGTCATGACCGGAGTGGTCAACTATCGCCTCCTGAACGTTCCCGACCCCGTCGCGGTCGCCATCGACGCGATGAACCTGAAATGGCTCTCCTGGTTTGTGAAGTTGGGAGCAATTGCCGGCCTGAGCTCGGTTATCCTCGTGATGCTCCTGTCCCAGCCTCGAATCTTCTTCTCGATGGCCAAGGACGGACTTCTTCCGCAGGCTGTCTCGAAGATTCATCCGAGGTTCCGCACTCCCTGGATCACGACGATCATCACCGGCATCATCGTGATGATTGCCGCCGGGTCATTGCCCATCAGTATCGCGGGGGAACTCACCTCGATCGGCACCCTTTTCGCATTTACTGTCGTTTCCGCAGGGGTCCTCGTGCTGCGTATTCGTCAGCCTGAAGTCGAGCGTCCGTTCAAGGCCCCCATGATCTGGTTGACGGCCCCCCTCGGCGCCCTTTGCTCAATCGCCCTGATGTTGACCCTGCCCTGGGATACCTGGGTCCGCTTGATCGTCTGGATGATCGTCGGCCTGGTCATCTACTTCTGCTACGGCATGCACCATAGCGTACTGGGGACCGGCAAGGCGGAACCCGGCAAGGCCGCATGACTCGCGGTTTCATCCCGATAACAATCTGACGCCTCCGAAGCGCGACGAGCAATCGGCTTCGGGGGCGTTTGTTCAATGATCGGAAACACGACCGAATGATCCGATACTCATCTCGGAACCCTTGGGCTCCGATCAGATCGCCGGTTCTTCTGCCGGCCGCGATTTCGCTTGAAGTACCGAAACGCATCGTAGAATCGCGGACCCGATGATCACGAGGACGCACGCGAGCAACATGACCGTGAAGCCGATGTTGAGTGAGGCTCGCAGGGTGTCCATCTTGAGAAACTTGTTGGTGATCTCGTAGTAGGCGGCCGTGGACGTGGTCGTGGCCACGAAACACATCGGGAGCAATGTAACGAACGCGTACTTTGCCCGGCCCGAGTTGACGAGAGTTGTCGTCACGATCGCGAGGGCGATGACGGCCAGGAGCTGATTGGCCATGCCGAACATCGGCCAGATCGTCTCGACGGTCCCCGTCGCGATGAAGTAGGCCCACGCGAAGACCACAAGCCCCGTCGCAAGGAGCGAAGCCGGCAGCCATTCGAGGTCGCCGAGCGGCTTCCAGAGCTTGCCGAGAAACTCCTGAACCAGGAACCGGCCGATCCGGGTTCCGGCATCGATCGTGGTGAGGATGAACAGGGCCTCGAACATGATCGCGAAGTGATACCAGTACTTGATCAGCCAGTTCATCCCGGGGAGCGCATTCGAGAAGATCCGGGCCATGCCGACCGCCAACGTCACCGCGCCGCCGGTCCTGCCGTGCAGCGATTCCTGCACATCCTTTTCCATGGCGACCAACTCACTCCCCTCGCCGTGTCCACCGTGGATATCCACTTCCGAGACCTTGAGGAACTGGGCGAAGTCGGAATTCTTGGCGAGGAAGTCGGGGCGCTTGGCGAGGTCGATGTTGATGTCGTAATACATGGAGTTCGGCAGGGCTGCCGCCGAGATGAGCGCGACGACCGCGACCAACCCCTCCATGAGCATCGCGCCGTAGCCGATCATCCGGATGTCCCCTTCCTTGTTCACCATCTTGGGGGTTGTCCCGGAGGAGACGAGGGCATGAAAACCCGAGATCGCGCCGCACATGATGCAGATGAAGACGTAAGGGAAGATCGGCCCGTTGAAATAAGGACCACCCCCGGAGGCGAAGAACGGGCTCACCGGGGGAGCCTCCAGCTTGGGATTGGCCACCAAAACCCCGGCTACCAATAGGAAAATGGTGCCGATTTTGAGGAAGCTGGAAAGGTAGTCGCGCGGGCAGAGGAGCAGCCAGACCGGCAGGACTGCCGCGATGAAACCGTAGAGTGCGATCGCCCAGACGGTTTGTTCCCGGTTGAGAGAGAAGTAAGGTTCAAGTTGAGAACCGGGAATCCAGGCACCGGCGACGGTCGCGCCGATCACCGCGACGGCCCCGATCAGCGACGCCTCGACAACCTTGTCACGTCGGAACCGGAACATATACCAGCCCACGAAGAGGGCGATCGGAATGGTGCAAGCAATGGTGAAGGTTCCCCAGGAACTTCCAGGGACCAGTCGTTTGGCCCCTTCGGGAAGAACGAATCCATCATGATCGGCATTGCCGGTCAGGCGGGAACCGTTGGGAACTGATAGCTTGAAGTCTTCGTGGAAGACCATCGACTCCTGTGCGGTCTTCCCGAATTGATAGTTTGAGCCTTTGGGGATTTCATAGATCACCGGACCCCCGTTGATGGCGGTCCGGTTCAAGGCCGAATCGGGACGAAAGGCGAGGACCGTCCCGGCTTTCATCGGGACATCCTCGCCGCCGAGGGCCTTCACCACGACGATGCCGAGGCCCGCCAGGGCGATGATGATGATGTAGAGCACGGCGATCGCGGTTGCCAAGCCGGCGGGTTTGCTGATCTCCTCGCGCGCGATGCTCGCCAGGCTGAGCCCTCCTCGCCGCGTCGAGACGGCCAGCACCATCATGTCCTGGACGGCGCCCGCCAAACAAACACCGATGACCAGCCAGACCAGCCCCGGCAAATAGCCGAACTGAATCGCCAGGACGGGGCCGA
>CALKTZ010000506.1 GCA_937997355.1 uncultured Planctomycetales bacterium
TGCCCGAGATTGCCGGCATCCAGGTCACCCGATTCATGGTGATGGAAGTGATCGCCGCGCTCCTGGTGTTCGCGGTGATGGTCCTGGTGGTCCGGCACCTGATCCGGAATCATGTGGCCCGCGGCGGTTATATGAACGCGTTCGAGGCGATGATTCTCTTCGTCCGGGACGATATCGCCCGCCCGGCAATCGGGGCGCACGGGGCCGATAAATTCCTGCCCTATCTCTGGACGGTATTCTTCTTCGTACTCTTCTGCAACCTGCTCGGGATGATTCCGGGCATGGCCTCGCCGACCGGCAATATCAATGTCACCGCCGTCCTCGCGCTCTCGACGCTGGGCATGGTGATTTATGCCGGATCGAGCGAGATGGGAGCCGCGGGCTTCTGGATCGGGCTGGTGCCGCATCTCGATGTGCCCATCGGCCTGAAGGTCTTCCTCTGGCCCCTGATGTTCGTGATCGAGCTCGCCGGCCTGTTGATCAAGCATATCGTGCTGGCGGTGCGACTCTTCGCCAACATGCTGGCCGGACACATCGTGCTGGCAGTGATCCTGGGATTCACGCTGACCGCGCAGGGCTGGCTCTCGTATATCGTCATCCCATCCAGCTTGATCGGGGTGATCCTCCTTAGCCTTCTCGAACTTTTCGTGGCCTTTTTGCAAGCGTACATTTTCACGTTTTTGTCCGCCCTCTTCATCGGCTCGGCGGTGCATCCGCACTGAGCCGTTGCGATGAGCGTCTGGGACTGCGAAGTTCTCCGGCGAGTCGGGCTTTGTCGTCGATGGGTTTGTCCGGAGTCGATCGTTTCAACGGCGAGACCACCGGGGTTTCTCCGTATCGGCGGGAGGATTTTGTTCCCACCTGCCCTTACCTTGATTGTGTAGAACCAGGAGTTACGGGTCCGATGAATTTCCTCAAGTCCGCCGCCCTCGCCCTCGGCATGCTGCTGGTCGCGCAAGGGAGCGTTTTCGCTCAGGCCACTGCTGCTCCCGTCGTCGCCCCGGTCGTGCAGGGACCGTTCTCGGACCTGCTGTCGATCGGCATCGGCCTCGTGATCTTCGGCGCCGCGCTGGGAATCGGCGGCTTGACCAAGGCCGCCGTCGAGAGCATGTCGCGTCAGCCGGAAATCGCCGGCAACATCCAGACGGCCATGATCATCTCGGCCGCGCTGATCGAAGGTGTTACCTTCTTCGCGCTGATCATCCTCGGCTTCATCAAGTAAGCCGCGAGTCGGGCTGGCTGCATATTCGTGAGGTGGCAAGGCGGACCGGCGCCGTGACTCACTTGCCCTGAAGTGGATCAACTCCGACCGGGGGTCGGCGTCCGTTTCGTTTCGAGTCTTTGACCCTGATTGATGAGGGGTGTCATCTATGCTTCGGCAACCGATCCTGGCCTTCACCTTACTCTCCGCGGCCATGATCTTCATCCTGTCGGCTTCCGTCCGGGCCGCCGAGCCTCAGGCGCACGAACCGGCCCATGCGGCGTCGGCGAGCGCGGAGGCCCACGGCGGTCATGCCGAGGCCGGCGGCCACAAAGCCAATCCTCTCGAGTTTCAGCCGACGCTGACCCTCTGGACGGTCGTGGTCTTCTTCGGCCTGTTGTTCGTCCTCAGCCGATTCGCATGGAATCCGCTCCTCAGGGCGTTGCAGGCGCGCGAAGACCACTTCGAAAATGTGCTGCACGAGGCCGAACGGGCCAGGAATCAGAGCGAGGAGTTGCTCGCCGAACATCGTCGCCTGATGGCCGAGGCGTCGACTAACGTCAAGAGCATCCTGGACAAGGCCCATCAGGACGCCCAGATCACCGCCGAGCAGATCGTCAAGTCCGCGCAAACCGAGGCCGAGGCGACTCGGGATCGCGCCAAGCGGGACATCGGGGTCGCTCGCGATCAGGCGCTGTCCGAAATCTGGTCCAAGGCCGCGGACCTCGCCGTCTCCGTCGCCGGGAAGGTGCTCTCCAAGGAGATCGGCGACGATGAGCATCGTCGCCTGGTACAGAATGCCATCTCGGAACTCCCGAGTGCTCCGGAAGCCGTGAATGGCCATGGAGGTCGTCGCTCATGAGCACCGAGCAGCCGAGCGGCAAGCTCGACGAATCCAAACCTTCCGACGAGGAACGCGAAGTCGCCCGCAACTTCGCCGAGGCGCTCCTGGGCGCCGCGGAAGGCGCCGGGCAGGCCGATGGCATCCTCGAGGAAATCGAAGAGATCGATCGGGATGTCTTCAAAGCCCATCCCGGATTCGTTCAACTGCTGCGATCCCGGCAACTCTCGGCGGAGGAAGGCGAGCGGATCGTCCGAGACATCTTCGAGAATCGGGCGTCGGATCTCGCCGTCAGATTCTTGAAAGTGCTCAATCGGCACGGACGGCTTCCCCTCTTTTCCGCGATCGCGAAAGAGTTGCGGCAGGTCTGGAACAAGCGGCACAACCTGGTGCCCGTCGAGGTTCGAAGCGCCGTCCCCCTCGACGAATCTCAGCAGGCCGCTCTGAGTGAACGAGTGGGCCGAATGATCGGGGCGACTCCGATCCTGGACGTCTTGACCGACCGCTCCCTGATCGGAGGGGTGATCGTCAAGGTCGGTGACTATGTTTATGATGCCTCGGTGAAGAACCGTCTCGAACAGCTTCGCCAGCGACTGATCGAAGGAAAAACGCATGAGATTCAGAGCCGACGAGATCAGTTCAGTTATCCAGCGTGAAATCGAGCAATATACGCCCGAAGTCACCCGGACCGAGGTGGGGCATGTGCTCGAGGTTGGTGACGGCATCGCGCGCGTCTACGGCCTCTCGGGCGTCATGGCCGGCGAGATGGTCGCCTTCGAAAACGGCGTCAAGGGGATGGCCCTCAACTTGGAGGAATCCTCGGTCGGCGTCATGATTCTGGGGGACTACACCGGGATCGAAGAAGGAGACACCGTCACCGCCACCGGCGAACTCCTCCGGGTCCCCGTCGGCGAGGCGATGGTCGGCCGGGTCGTCAACCCGCTCGGCGTGCCGATCGACGCCCAGGGGCCGATCCTCACGACCGAGAGCCGCGCCCTCGAATCGAACGCCCCCGGCATCGCCGGCAGGCAGCCCGTCGACGAGCCGCTCCAGACCGGGATCAAGGCGATCGACGCCATGATCCCGATCGGCCGGGGTCAGCGAGAGCTGATCATCGGCGACCGGAAGACGGGCAAGACGGCGATTGCGATCGATGCCATCCTCAATCAGAAGGGGACGGGCGTCATCTGCGTATACGTCGCCGTCGCCCAGAAGGAATCGACGACGGCTTCGATCGTCGAAATCCTGAAGAAGCATGGCGCGATGGACTACACCATCGTCGTCGCCGCGGGCGCCAGCGATCCGGCCCCCTTGCAATACATCGCCCCCTACGCCGGGACGGCGATGGCCGAGTACTTCATGTACGAGCAAGGGAAGTCGACCCTCGTCATCTATGACGACCTCTCCAAGCAGGCCGTTGCCTACCGCGAAGTCTCCCTCCTGCTCCGCCGTCCTCCGGGCCGCGAAGCGTATCCGGGCGACATCTTCTATTGCCACTCCAGGCTTCTCGAACGGTCTGCCAAGCTCGCCAACCAGTATGTGATCGTTCCCGAATCCGCCTCGGCCGACAACATCACCGAAGCGGACGGCGTGAACAAGAAGGTTTATACCGGGGTGCCCGGCTTCGAGGAAGCCAAGCACGAGCTGAAGACCAACTATCCGAACGGCCACAAGGTCGTGAAGACGACCATCTCCGGAGGCTCCCTGACGGCATTGCCGATCATCGAGACCCTCGAAGGCGAAGTGTCGGCGTACATCCCGACGAACGTGATCTCGATCACCGACGGCCAGATTTACCTCCAGCCGGACCTGTTCTTCGCGGGGGTTCGTCCTGCGATCGATGTCGGCATCAGCGTGTCGCGCGTCGGTGGCAAGGCCCAGATTCCGGCGATGAAGAAGGTCGCGGGCGGTTTGCGTCTCGACCTCGCCGCCTTCCGCGAGCTGGAAGCATTCGCTCAGCTTGGAACCGATCTCGATAAGGCGACCCAACAGCAGCTCGACCGCGGCTATCGCATGGTCGAATTGCTCAAGCAGCCGCAATATCAGCCGCTATCGGCGATCGATCAGGTTATGAGCATCTACGCCGGAACCGAAGGCTACCTCGACGAAGTTCCGGTCAAGGACGTTCAGCGTTGGGAATCCGAGTTCCTGGCGTTCGTACGGAACGTCAAATCCGATTTCCGGAATGAACTCGAGCGTGAGAAGAAGATGACCGACAAGATCGTGACCGATTTGAAGGCGGTGATCAACGAATTCAACGCCAATCACTTCCGAGCATCGGGCAAATAAGGCGTTCCGATGACCGAACCGGCGATCGACCTCTTTTCCAACGAGACCCTGAGATCACCCGATGGCCAAGGCACGTGAGATCATCAAACGCCGCAAGGCGGTTGAAAACATCCGCAAGATTACGCGGACGATGGAGCTCATCGCGACCGCGCGGTTCCGCAAGGCTATGGACCGAGCGACCGAGGCCGAGGTGTTCACCCGGAAGATCGCCGAGCTCGTCTCGGATCTCGGGGAGAGCTCGACCGAGCTCTCTCATCCGCTGCTCCAGCGCCGAGATCCGATCCGCAAGACCCTGATCTTGGTCCTCACCAGTAATCGCGGATTGGCCGGCGGTTACAACGGCAACGTGCTTCGGGTGGCCACCAAGGCCATCCAGGAACGCGAAGTCGACGGGATCAAGGTCGGGATCGAGGTCTCCGGCAAGCGCGGGATCACCTATCTCCGGAACCGAAAGATTCCCACCGAGGCAACGTACACGCAGTTCGTCGACAAGCCGCAGTTCTCGGAAGTCGAGGTGCTGGCCGACGAGTACATCAACAAGTACGTGCGAGGCGAGATCGATCAGCTCGAAGTGGTCTACACGCAGTTCGTCAACACGGCGAGGCAGGTGGCGACCATTCAGACGTTGCTGCCGATCGTGACGACCGACATCGGTCAGGTCGCCCCGACGATGCGAAAGGGGAAGGCCCAGGAAGCGGATGCCGCGGCCGAGCAAGGCTCGAAGTGGGCACCGGTCCCTTACGAGTTCGTGCCCGACGCCAAGAGCATCCTCGAAGAGATCGTCCCGGTTTCTTTCAAGGTCCGCCTCTTCAAGTGTTTCTTGGACACGGCCGTCAGCGAGCAGATCGCTCGGATGGTCGCAATGCGGGGGGCGACTCAGAACGCGGACGACCTCGTGAAGTCGCTCACCCGGCAATACAACCGCGCCAGGCAGTCGCAGATCACGAGCCAACTGGCCGAAATCGTCGGCGCCGTCGACGCCTTGAAATAAGTGTTCGAGAATAAGTTTCCATTACGCTCCGCTTCGTTTCGGCCCCCTGATCGCAGGTCCGTGTCCGTCGAAATCGGACTCAAGCATCAATCTGGGAAATGAGAATTATGGCAACCGCGACCAAGACAGGACGAATCGCCCAGGTGATCGGCTCGACCTTCGATGCCGAGTTCGAGCAGGGCGAGCTTCCCAATATTTACAATGCCCTCACCATCGAGTGCGAGGCCAAGGGGCTTCCCCTCAAGTTGACGGGCGAGGTACAGCAACACCTCGGGGGCAATCGGGTCCGTTGCGTCGCGCTGGGGTCGACCGACGGCCTGATTCGAGGTCTCCCCGTCCATGACACGGGTGCCCCGGTGAGCGTCCCGGTCGGACGCGAGGCCCTGGGCCGTGTCTTCAACCTCCTCGGCGATCCGATCGACGGGCGAGGGAGTGTCGATGCCAAAGAGCACTGGCCGATCCACCGAGATCCCCCTTCGTTCGAAACGCTCTCCCCCAAGACCGAGCAGTTCGAAACGGGCATCAAGGTCGTCGACCTGCTCACTCCGTTCGTCCGCGGCGGCAAGATCGGCCTCTTCGGCGGGGCCGGGCTGGGCAAGACGGTTATTCTCACCGAACTGATCGCCCGTATCGCGTCGGTCCACAGCGGCTATTCCGTCTTCGCGGGCGTCGGCGAGCGGACCCGCGAAGGGAACGACCTCTGGCTGGAAATGCAGGAAGCCGAGATCGGCAGCACGGGCAAGAAGGTCATCGACAGTACCGTGATGTACTTCGGCCAGATGAACGAGCCCCCCGGCGCCCGTCTCCGCGTGGCCCTCTCGGCCCTCACCTCGGCCGAATGGTTCCGCGATGCGACCGGAGCCGATACCCTCCTCTTCATCGACAACATCTTCCGATTCAGCCAGGCGGGCTCGGAAGTGTCGGCGTTGTTGGG
>CALKTZ010000507.1 GCA_937997355.1 uncultured Planctomycetales bacterium
GGTCGCCGCCGATTTCAGGCCGCTCACCGCCCGGTCTCCCAGGTTCTCGGCCGATTCCAGCGCCTGCTTGCCGGCGCCCGCCGCCGTCGTCCCCAGCGAGCCCGAACCGTTGGCCTGCTCCGCGAGCATCGCGTAGAGCCTGAGATAGAGCTGACGCTGGCGGAACGAATTGGCCGGCGCGAATCGGAGGTTGAACGCCTGCATGAATCCCAGCAAATCCCCCAGCGTGGTCCCCTGGTAGTCTTCCAACTCGGCGATGATCTGCTCGATCTTGGGGCTATAGAGCAGCTTGGTCAATCCCGCGAGGGCCTTGATCAGGTCGTTCGAGTCGACATAGGTGGGATCGTTCTTGGGGACGGTGCGCTCGAATTTGATCCGGAGCGCGTCGATCGCGGCCTGGACTGCCTCGATCGTTTTGGGCTCCAGGTTCCCGGCCTTGTCTTCTTCGAGGGCGGCCTCCAGGGCCTTACGCAGCGCCTCCCGCTCGGGCTTGAACTCATCGACCCGCAGGGCCAGCGGCCACTGCTCGTGGAGGGTCATCTGGTCGAGGCAGATCGTCACCCCTTCGGTCGCGTACTCGAACGGGATATCGGGGATGACGTCGTGGCGGATCGGCGTCTTGATCCGCAGGGCCATGCTGCCGGCGGCCGGGGCGAGCAGGACGTCGCGCAGGACGTTGAGGGCGTCTCCGTCGGTGATGTCGCGCGTCTCGGGATGGTTCCGCAGGCGGTCGGCGATCTCGGCCTGCGCCTCGTCGGCTCGGGCGCGGCGGGCGTTCCGCTCCGCGTGGTAGCGGCGGTTCGCCACCAGTTGCGACTGATAGAGGTATTCGTTCCAGCGCTGGACGGTGTCGTAGTTGATCGAGTTGGCGACGGCCGTGTCGTAGTTGTATGCGCCTCGCCCCATGTTGAAGTAGCCGAGGCCGCTGGCCAGGCTCCCGCCGACCGTCGAGCCGGAGCCCCAGCCCCCCCAGCCGTAGCCGCCGTACCCGCCGGGATATCCATACTGGGCATGGGCCGACGGCCCGGCCGACATCATCAGCAACGCCAGGACGAGACCGGCCGAAAACCGCCAGGAGCGAGAACGAGTCGGAGTCATCGGATCTTTTCCCGAGGGAGTCATGCGGTGTGAGTCAAAAAAAGCCAAACTCTCTGATCGGCGCGTGCCCCGGACGACCCCGCCGACCGAAGGTCTATCGGAATCCTGGGATTTGCGCGGTCCCGCGAAAAATGGGACAGGCACGTCACTTCGTTCCGAGCCAGTCCCGTTTTCGCTCCGATGTTCCGTTCCGCCTCACCCCTTGGCATCGAACGATGCGGCGCGTTTCTTCATCTCCTCGGGGGAGACGTCCTCGACATGGGTCATGACATGCCAGACATGGCCGTAGGGGTCCTCGAGCGAGCCGCCGCGATCGCCGTAGAATTTGTCCTCGACCGGGCGAGTGAGGGTCGCCCCGGCCTCGACCGCCTTCTTCACGAACGCGTCAACATTATCGACGTAGAGCACCAGCGAGACCGGCGATCCCCCGAACGATTTGGGGCCCTTGGCCCCCATCTCGGGGTGTTCGTCGGAGAGCATCACGGGGGAATCGCCGATCCTGATTTCCGCGTGCCCGATCTTGCCCCCCGGCGCATCGATCCGGAACAGCTCCGTGGCGCCGAATGCCTTCTTGTAGAACTCGATCGCCTCGGCCGCGCCGGCGATGCACAAATAAGGAGTGACGGTGTGATAACCATCCGGGATCGGCTTGACCAGACCGGGAAGTGTCATCGCGAGGGTCCCTTCAATCAGTTCCTTGCACCGCCCCACCGGCTCGATTCGCAGAATCGGGCGATCGGCGACGCGCGTGCAATGGCTTCGCTGCATCCTAATACCGGGGTTCGAAAACGCAAGAGGGTGGCCCACGTCCGCCACCTCCCCCCGTTTCACCTCCCGCAAACCTCGATCCCAAACGCCGAGAAGCGGCGGCCCGCCGATCGTGCGCAGCGGATCGCCGATCCCTGGGAACCGCGAGGGACCATCCCGACCGGCGCCGGGTGCAATCGTCACCAAGGCCGAATTCGTACAATCCCGCGCCGGGTCATCAAAAATCGAGCCCTGCCCGATCAAAACGAACCAATTGCGCCCGTTCCCAAGATACCTCGAAGCACGGTTTTCAACGCGCCGTCGTGAATGCGACGAACGCCTTGATAATTCGGCATTGCGGCATGGGACGTGCAGGTCCGGAGTATTGAATCTTAATGGTTTTCTGGAAAGGGTTTGGCACGAACTTGCTGCATGCTGCCCGGCCTGAACGGATCGTCATAGCCGAGGTCATCATTCTCAGTGTCCCCCAATGCATTGGAGCCGTCGATGGACATCCGGCGGCTATTCATCCTGATTGCCGACGATAACCAGGATCTCGCCACGGGGCTTTCGATCCTGCTGAAGCTCTTCGATTTCGACGTCACCACGGTGAACAACGGCCGAGACGCCCTGACGGTCGCCGAAGGCCGACGCCCCGACGTCCTGCTGCTCGACATCGGACTCCCCGGACTTGACGGCTTCCAGGTGGCTCGCCACTTCCGGACCGACGATCGCCTGAAGGATGTGCACATCATCGGGATTTCCGGCTATTCCCCCGAGATGATGTCGGACCGGTCCGCGCTGGCCGACTTCAACCATTACCTCGTCAAGCCGGTCGACTTCGGGGCCCTGCTCCCGCTGATCCACGACCGAAACTGAGCCCCTCGATCATCGGGCGCGAGGCGTCCCGCCGCATCGGGAATCGGGCGATCAAGGATGATGTTCGTCGCATCCACCGAATAACTCCCCGCCCGATATCGTCTGTTGTTCGATCGCGCATTTTTCGACCGCCGATCGAAGGCCTGGAAGCACCCGGTCCCCGGGGGCCGCCGTATCGGGCTGGGAGGGATTCTTGAATCGTCGATTCCCGTCGAGCATTTCCGGACCTCGACCTCGCGTCCTGGTGTTGCCGTTCGTCGTACTGCTGGCAATCCCGGCGATGCCGTCACGGCCCGCGACGGCCGCCGATCGCGACGAGCCCAAACGGATGGTCCTCGTCGAGCTTTACACCTCGCAAGGGTGCAACATGTGCCCGGCCGCCGAGGAAATCCTGGGCCGGCTGGCCTCGCAGGATTCCCGGATCGTCCCGATCGCCTTCCACGTCGACTATTTCAACAAGCCCTGGAAGGACGTCTTCTCGGACCCGCTCTACAGCCGGCGGCAGTGGGTCTACAACGAGGTCTACGCCAAGCCCAAGCCCGAGGGATTCGGGCTCAACTACACGCCGATGCTGATGATCGACGGCGAGCAATCGGTGAACGGGAGGGAACCCGCGGCGGCCCTCGCCGCGATCCGCGCGGCGCGTTCCCGCAAGCCGCTGGCGAAGCTCGACGCGCGGCTCGATCCGGCCGAGAACGGACGCTCGGCAACGGTGACGGTGGACGTCTCCGCGCGTTCGTGGCGCGTCGTCAAGCGGCCCCTGCTGCTCTGCGCGGTCCTCCGCGAGGACGGAGTGGTGACGAACATCCCCTCGGGCGAGAACGCGGGAAAAGCGCTGACCGCCCGGTTCCCCGCCCGTAGCACCAAGTTTGAGTTCATCGAGCTTACCCAGAGCGCCCCCGTCTCGCGAAGCTTCGACTTCGAGATCGACCCGGCCTGGAACCGGAAGGCGCTCCGGCTGGCGTTGTTCGTGCAGGACAAACAGACGGCCGCCGTCTACCAGGCCGCCGACCTCCCCTGGCGAGCCGCCCCCAGCAAGGACGCCACCAACCTCGATGCCGCCCCCCACTCCGGCACGGAGAAGGCTTCGAAGCGTTGACGAGGGTCCCGAAAACCGGCATCCTGGCCATGACTTCGAAGGGCCTCGATCCCATTTTCGAAATCCTCGACCTAAGGGCGATTCCTTGAAATCCATCCTCCTCGCCTCGGCATCACTCGTGCTCATGCTCATCCCCCCGGCCATCGGGGCCGAGCCCGATTCGCCCAGGCTCAAGCCCTATCCCGGGCAGACCAGCCGCTGGGAGGGCTTCGTCCGGCACGATTTCCCGGTGAACGGGGCAAGCGCGATCGTCGTGGAGCCGGAGCACCCTTTGCCGGGCCGCCCCTGGGCCTGGCGCGGCGAATTCTTCGGCGCGTTCCCCAATGCCGATATCGCACTCTTGAAGGCGGGATGGCACATCGCCTACATCGACGCCCACGACCAGTTCGGCTCTCCCAGGGCGATGGCCCGCTGGGAGCCGTTCTATGAATCGCTCGTGAACGATCACGGCCTCAGCCCAAGGCCCGCGCTCATCGGCCTGAGCCGGGGCGCCCTCTACTGCATGGCCTGGGCCGCGACGCACCCTGACAAGACCTTGCTGGTCTATCTCGATAACGGCGTCTGCAATTTCCGGAGCTGGCCCGGCGGCAAGCTCAAGGGGCTCGGGACCGGCAACGGCTCCCTCGAAGAGTGGAGCAAGCTCCTCAAGGCTTACGACTTCAAGGACGATCGGGCGGCGATCGCGTCCAAGCTCGCGCCGATCGATCGCCTGGAGCCGCTCGCCAAGGCGAAGATCCCGATCCTCCTGGTTTACGGCGACAGCGATCGCGTCGTCCCCCACCTGGAGAATTCGGAAATCATCTACAAGCGATACGCGGCGATGGGAGGCCCCGTGGAGCGGATCGTCAAGCCGGGGCTCGACCACCACCCGCACGGCCTGACCGACCCTCGCCCCGTCGTCGACTTCTTCGAGAAGGTGCGGACGGCGCACTGAACCCGGGCCACGCTTACCAGCCGATGGCCCTGCGGGAATCGCCGGCAACGAACGGGAAGGGGATCGCTTCTCCGCAACACGGGGGCGCTTCCCAGCTCAGGATTCCCGAATCGCCGCGAGGCCGCACCGGCTCGACCTCCCCTTGCTTGGCATTGCGCGGAGGCCGTCGCGTGATCGAAACCATCCGGGCGCGCTTGGCCGGTGTGCCGTCGGCCGATTTCGATTGCGCCGGGTCGGGCGTGGATGGAGGGAGGAAGGGCCTGTCCCCGAGCATCACCCGATAGGCCCCCGGGCGGATCGGCGGCAGGCGGAACGCGCCGGCTTGATCGGTCTCGGCAATCACCGAGATGAAATTCCCCTGGAAGATGAGCTCTCCATCCTCGAACGGCTCCCCCTTGAACGTCGCCCGGCCGTGGATCACCACCGGGGGGACGGGCAAGACCCCGGCCACCGCGATCAGGATCGCCAGGGCCGCCGGGCCGGCAAGCCGCCGGGGGGACATCGCCGACGCATCGTCATCGGCGCTCATCCCCCCTTTCAACAGGACGATCAGGGCCGCGACGTCGAAGATCAGCGTGAACCACGGGCTCACGGCCACGCTCCCGAACCGGCCGCTGGAACAACGCCCGAGCGCGATCTGGGCCAGCCCGGCCCCCCAGAGCCCGAGGAACAGGGCGATCAGCCAGGGGAGCGTCCGGTCGGTCGGCTCGCGCAACAGCCAGAGCCCACCCAGGCACTGGAGGATCGACGTCAGCATCGCCAGCTTCGCGGCGAGGTCGTTCGGCTGGATCGTCCTCCAGGCATCGGAGAGCGTGAACGCCCCCCCCGCGGCCAGGATGAGCCCGATCCCTCTCCTCGCGTATGGTTCGATCGTGTCGAAGTTCGCATTCATGGGCTTCACGACAGGGTCATGGGACGAGGATCGCGGTCAATAGTGCGGTTCACGGTCGGATTGCGCGCGCCTTCACCCGACCGGGGCCGAAGCGAAAACGGGACTGGCTCGCCGGTACTCCGCGCGTGCCTGTCCCATTTTTCGCGGGACCGAGCAAAGCTGCCGCTCCGGAGACCTACGGTCAAGGGACGATGCGTGCGTTCAATAATCGTTCGCGCTGATCGTTTCTCCCCCGTTCCGGGTCGACAGGGCCTGATAGACGGAGAGCGGCGCGGTCACCGTATAGAGGTTATTGGCCTGGGTGATCCCGGCGGGCAGGCCGGTGGCGGGGTCGGCCGGGTTCATCGGGATGGTGTCCTTGAGGAACTTCACCGAGCCGTCGCAGAAGGCGAAATTGGCTCCCCCCGGATGATAGCTCGACGCGGCGAACTGGAAATTGTTGTTGGGGACGTTGAGGCTCGGATTGATCGGGTAGAGGGTGGTGTACATGGTGTCCCCGTAGTTCGCGCCGGTCCACCAGTGATATTCCAGTTGATCGTTGTCCCGCAGCTTGCCGTAGGCCCATTCGGCGAACAGCATGGTGTTGCTGGTGCCGTCGGAGATGTCC
>CALKTZ010000508.1 GCA_937997355.1 uncultured Planctomycetales bacterium
TCGATTTCAGATCGCCCCCGACGCGAAATCTCATGGGAAGTTCTCGTCAATTTCATCGTCGTGGAACTCCTTGGTTTCAGGAGAGTTGGGCTGAAACGGCGGGGAGTCGGGGTTCTTGATTTTGAGAACTTGAGTGCCTATTCGATTGCCCTTTCGCGCATCAGCTTCTACGATGGGCGGGGTTGACTGCGATACTTTTGTGTAGTGACTGCTGGGGATCTCGACGCCGTGTCGATCGGCATGCTCGGGCTCCAGGATAACGTTTTTCACGGGATGGAAGGTGATATCGATGGCGTCCGGTTCCGCGTCGACATCCGAGGATCGAGGGGACAAGCGGCCGAGTGCCGAGACCACCGCGACGGGGCCATCCAACGGGGCGGCCGACGCAGGCGGGGTATCCGCCGCGGAAGCCAAGGATGCGTTCCGCCGGGTCCTGGTGGTCGAGGACAATGAGGATACGCGGACATCGTTCCGGCAGTATCTGGAGATGGTCCTCAAGGTTGAGGTCGACACCGCCGAGGATGGCAAGCAGGCGCTCGAGTTCCTGCTGCAGCGCCCGTACAGCGTCGTGATCACCGACCTGCGGATGCCCCGCCTGAGCGGCATGCAGCTGATCGAGCAGATCCAGGCCAACCGGATCCCGGTGACGGTGATCGTGACGACCGGCCACGGCAGCGTGGCCGACGCCGTCAAGGCGATGCGGATGGGGGCCTACGACTTCCTGACCAAGCCGACCGCCCCGGAGCATTTCCACGTGCTGGTCGAGCGGGCGCTGCGCGAGCGATCGCTGCAGGACGAGCTGGCCGCCTTGAGGGCGAAGCTCCAGGGGCGCCATTCGTTCCAGAACGTGGTGAGCAAGAGCCAGCGGATGTTCGAGATCTTCGAGCTGATCGGCCACGTGGCCGACACCGCCACCACGGTCCTGATCACCGGCGAGACCGGGACCGGCAAGGAGCAGCTGGCGCGGGCCGTCCACCAGGCATCGGCCCAGGCGAGGTCGGGTCCGTTCGTCGCGGTCAACTGCGCGGCCCTGCCGGAGTCGCTGCTGGAGAGCGAGCTGTTCGGGCACGAGAAGGGGTCGTTCACCGGGGCCGCCACGCAGAGGGTCGGGCGATTCCAGCAGGCGCACGGCGGCACCCTCTTCCTCGACGAGGTCGGCGACATCCCGGCCTCGATGCAGATCAAGCTCCTCCGCGTCCTCCAGGAGCGGAAGTTCGAGCGCGTCGGGGGGAACTCGACGATCGAGGTCGACGTACGCGTGATCGCCGCAACCAACCGACCGCTCGATAAGATGGTGAAGGCTGGGCAATTTCGCGAGGACCTGTACTATCGGCTCGACGTGGTGAAGATCGACCTCCCCCCCCTCCGCGAGCGGACCGAGGACATCCCGCTCCTCGCGGCGCATTTCGCCCACAAATACGCGAGGCCCGGGCAAGCCCCCGCGCAATTCGCCCCCGAGGCGATGGACCGGCTCCTCGCCTACGCGTGGCCGGGGAACATCCGGCAGCTGGAAAATGCGATCGAGCGGGCCAGCCTCACGGCGCGAGAGGGGGTCATCCGCCCCGAGAACCTCCCCCCCGACCTGACCCGGCCGGCCGCCGCCAAGGTGGGGCTCGCCGTCGACCTCTCCCGCCCCCTCCCCGATCAACTCGCCGAGCTGACCAGCCGATTCGAGGAACGCTACCTCCGAAAGGCCCTCAAGAGATGCCGAGGCCATATCGGCCGCTGCGCCAAGCTGAGCGGCCTTTCCCGACGCAGCATCTCGAATAAGGTGTCTCAGTTCAATATCGATACGTCTTCGTACAAATAATGTGTTGGTCGATCGGCGCATGCCGCCGGGTGACCCCGCCGAAACCCGCGGCCGAAAGTCTCCGTTAATCTTCGCGGTCGCACGGGCGCGCGGAGCACGGACGCGCCTGTCCCCTTCTCCACTCCGGCCCGGTGAATGCCCGGGCGATCCAGGCGAGGACTTTTCTCACTCGCGTTTTTCCGTTTGGCGCAAGACTTGCTATAGAGTCTCGGACTCCCCCGGGTGGGCCGCGCCCGGTCGTCAGGCAGGTCCGACCCGGGGATGCCGAGGCTCGATTGATGAATAGCGATCAGTTGGCGGTCCGTCATATCAGGAATGTGCTCATCGGCACCGTCGCGGTCGCCGGGATGTATTTCGCGGCCGAATTCCTCCAGCCGGTGGCGATGTCGGTCCTCCTGACCTTCATCCTGTCGCCGTTGCTGAAGGGGCTCGAACGGCTGAGGGTCCCCCGGACGATCGCGATCCTCCTCTGCCTGACGCTGGTGCTGGCCCTCACCGGCGGGGTGACTTACCTCGTCGGCCGGCAGTTCCTGTCATTAGGCGATCACCTCCCCGAATACGAAGCGAACATCTCGGCCAAGCTCGAACGGTTCCGACTCGAAGGGGAGGGAGACTCGCCGATCGTCAAGGCCAAGAATGTGATCGAGGATGTGAAGAAGAAGATCGGGCCCGAATCGGAGGGGAAGGATGATGTGGTGCATGTGGTCCAGGAGCAGACCGCCTTCGAGCGGCTCGAGGCCATCCTGCAGCCGTTCCACAATCTCCTGGGGTTCGTCGGCATCATCCTGATCCTGACCTTCTTCCTGCTGATGCAGCACGAGGAGATTGCGAACCGGGTGGTCCAGATCGTCGGCAAGCGCAGGGTAAGCCTCACCACCCGCTCGATGTCGCAGATCACCCATCGCCTGAGCCGCTATCTCGCGACGCAGGCCCTCTTCAACATGTGCGTCGGCATCACGATCGCCGTCGGCCTCTGGCTGATCGGCCTCCCCTACAACATCCTGTGGGGGACGCTGATGGGGCTCTTGCGGTTCGTGCCTTACATCGGCCCGGTGCTGGGGGTCAGCTTCCCCTCGCTGTTCTCGCTGGCGTATTTCGACGGCTGGTTGCAACCGGTGCTCGTGGTCGGCCTGTTCCTCGGGGTCGAGACCCTCGCCAACGGGATCGAGCCGATCATCTACGGGAAGAGCACGGGGGTTTCTCCCGTGGGGCTGTTGCTCGCGGCGATGTTCTGGACCTGGCTCTGGGGGCCGCTCGGGCTGCTGCTCTCCACGCCGATCACCGTCTGCCTGCTGGTCATCGGCAAGCACATCCCCGGCCTCGAATTCCTCGGCATCCTGCTGGGGGAGGAGCACGAGTTCGGAGACAACCTCAAGCTCTATCAGCGGCTGCTTCGCCGAGACTACGACGGCGCGGTCACGTTCCTGGACGGCCTCCTGGAGACCCAGCCGCCGGAATATGTCTTCGATCAGGTGGTCATCCCGGCGATGTCCCGCGCGATCCAGGATCGCGAGCAAGGCATCCTCGACTCGCGCGACCTCGACTCCACCCTGGGGGCCCTCCGGCGTTGGATCGAAGACCTGGAGGCCGAAGGATTGCCGGTGCGTGAATCCGCGGATGAGGATCTGGACCGGGCCACCCGGGCGGATGGGCGAATCCTCAATCCGGCGGCCATCTCGGCAACAAACGGGTCCGCCGCCGACCGGAAAGTGATCGGCGTCGCGGCCAACGGAGTCGGCGACGAGCTGGCCTTGCGCATGGTCAGGCTGCTGCTCGGCCCCGAGGGGTCGCGGCTGACGATCGTGCCGGCCGGCGACTCCCCCCTGAAGCTCTCCGAACAGGTCGGCGAGATGGAGCCGGATCTGATCCTTCTGTCCTATGTTCCCCCCGTCGGGCTGACCCAGGCTCGCTACCTGATGAAGCGACTGCGCTCGCAACTGGCGCAGGTCCCGCTCGGCGTATGTTACTGGGATGCGAACGCCGAGCCCGGCGTGGCCGTCGAGCCGCTCCGCAAGGTCGGCGTCTATCGGATCGCCATGAACATGCCCGCGGCGCGGGACCTCG
>CALKTZ010000509.1 GCA_937997355.1 uncultured Planctomycetales bacterium
GAGACCTTCGGTCGGCGGTATCGGCGGGGTCGGGAGACCCGCGCCGATCAGAGTAAGAGCAAGGGGCGTGACGCCGGCAGTATCAAGCCTGCATCGCCTTGACCATCTCGCGGCAAGATGCTTCGCACTTGCGGCAGACCTCGGCGCAGTGCTTCATCTCGGGCATATCGAATTTCGCGCATTCATCCCCGCATTTCTTGCAGGCTTCGGCACAGGCCATGCAAGAGTAAACCATCAGGGAACTCATGCGAGCGATCATCTTGGCCGAGAGCGCGCAGAAGTCGGCACAATCGAGGGCCAGGCGGGCGGATTTGGCGTGTTCCTTGTGCCCGTCAACCACCAGCTTCGCGCAGTGGTTGAACATGAATTCGCATTCCTGGCCGCATGTCGTACATGCTTCGAGGCATTCCTGATGCCCCTTGTCGAGGTGCTTGTGTTCATGATCCGCTCGGGCCTCCCCCGTGCCTCCGAGGGCTAGGAAACCCGCCGATCCGGCGCCCAGCAGTCCCAACAGTTCGCGACGATCCATCTTCTGGCTCCTGAAAATTCGAGGATAAGGTGAGGATCGAGCCCGAGGAATGCCGTTCCTTTCAAACCATCGACGCATCATCCCATGCGGAAACGATCCGGCGTCATGATGAAACATCAATGTTAAACAAGCACTTCTCGGGCCAAATTTAGGGATTTTGAGGGTTGATTGTTCATGGATCGTCCCTTCGACGCATTGAAGTGAGTTCGCATGAATCAAGAAAGTATTCGCCTTGGGCTTTGTTGCATCTTCCGCGACGAGCCGATCAAGTTTCAGGCGGCCACCGCCACGGCGCTCGGGCGATTGCCTCGTGCCGATGGCCTGGCCAAACTTGGCCGGATCTGCCTGGCCAACGCCGAGTCGCTGATGGCGGCCTTCCAGTATTGCGACCGCAACGGCATCGGCTGCTTCCGGATCAACAGTCAAATCCTGCCCCTCAAGACGCATCCCCAGGCGGGCTTCGCGATGGACGATCTCCCCGACGGCTCGGCGATCGTGGATCGGTTCCGCGATTGCGGCGCGTTCGCGAAACGAGTCGGCCTCCGGGTCTGCTTCCATCCCGATCAGTTCGTCGTGCTGAATTCCCCGAGGCCCGATGTGGTCGAGTCGTCGGTTCGCGAGCTGGAATATCAGGCTGAGGTCGCCGAATGGGTGAACGCCGATGTGGTGAACATCCACGGCGGCGGCGCCTATGGCGACAAGCCCCAGGCCCTGGCACGCTTCGCCCGGAATCTCGCGCTCCTCTCGGACCGGGTCCGGAGCCGCTTGACCGTCGAGAATGACGACAAGACTTACGCCCCCGCCGATCTGATCCCGGTTTGTCGCGCCGAGGGAATCCCGCTCGTCTACGATGTCCATCACCACCGATGCCATCCCGACGGGCTCGGTGTCGAGGAGACCACCGAGCAGGCCGTCGCCACCTGGAACCGGGAGCCCCTCTTCCACATCTCGAGCCCCATCCAGGGGTGGAGCGGACCGAACCCCGAACGTCATCACGATTTCATCGACCCGGCCGATTTCCCGGCGTGCTGGCGCGATCGCCGTCTCACCGTCGAGGTGGAAGCCAAGGCCAAGGAAATCGCCGTGCTGGAGTTGAAGAGAAATCTGGGGCTCGGCAAAGGATGAGCCGACTCATCCCGCCGTGCCTTTCACGATCGCGATCATCGCGGCGGCCGACACCTTGCCGAAATGCCGCTGAACCTTCCTCATGAAGAAGTAGCCGAGCCGGGCCAAGCGGAGATTGGGCCGGGAGAAGGCGACGACACTATAAGAAACCTCATCCGTCGCGCGGTCCCACTCGACGAAGAATCGCTCCTCCCCCACGGCCGCATGATCGGGGAGGGTGCCGTAGGCCAGGCCAAACCGCCGGACGGGTCCGTCGTGATCGTCGACCAACGCCACCACCCGGCAGGCGTTGAGCCACCAGATTCGGCCGAACCGGGCGATGATCGCCACGGTATCTCCCACGCGGGCTGGACCTTGAGGCGCCGCGATGTCAACCCAGCCGAGCCGGAGCTGATCCCATCGTTCCACGGCTCCTTTCGCCGTGACGAAGGCCGTTTCGCCCTCCCCCAGCTTGACCCGTGTCCGATCGACCACGTAACCGCCGGGGGGCTCTCCCGCCGTGGCTCCGACTTCGCGATACGTCAGGTCATACTTCGACTGGACCTTCAGGAAGGTGTCGATCACTTCGGCGGACGGCTTTCGAAACAGCAGCATCGGCTTTCATCCTCGGATCGGCCCAAGGTTTGCGAACATGATTTGGGCGATAGGATTTTCTTCTCGAACACAATCATAAGGCGAAAGGCCGGCACCGATGTCGAACTCGGCAGGAGAGGGCCGAACCGAAACCGTCCTCCTCACCGGGGGGAGCGGCTACATCGGCGGTTTGATGATCCCCCGACTGGAGCAAAAAGAGGTCCACCTTCGTTGCCTGGCCCGCCACCCCGAGGAATTGAAAGCAAAGGTGAAGCCAACCACCGAGGTTGTGGCAGGGGATGTGCTGGATTCGGAATCGCTCGATCGCGCCATGAAGGGCGTTCACACGGCCTATTATCTGATCCACCTGATGTCGAACTCGAAGGAATTCGAAAAGGAGGACCGCGAGGCGGCGTCGACGTTCGCCCGCGCGGCGGCCGGAGCAGGGGTGCGGCGGATCATTTACCTGGGAGGGCTCGGGGACGACGCGAACCCGGATCTTTCTCCGCATCTGAGGAGTCGGCACGAGGTGGGGAAGATCCTGCGGGAATCGGGCGTGGAGACGATCGAATTTCGCGCCTCGGTGATCATCGGTCGGGGGAGCCTGTCGTATGACCTGGTCAAGACCCTCACGGATCGCCTGCCGGTCATGATCACGCCGAGCTGGCTCGCGACGCCGACCCAGCCCATCGCCGTCGACGATGTTCTGGCCTATCTCCTCGCGGCCCGGGATCTCGCCGCCGGGGAGAGCCGGATTTTTGAGATCGGAGGCTCGGATGTCGTGACCTACGGCGATCTGATCCGCCGCTATGCGCGACTGAAAGGGCTGACGCGATTGCTGATCCCCGTCCCGATCCTCACGCCCTATCTCTCGGGGCTCTGGCTCGTCCTGATCACGCCGGCCAAGTTCGGAGTCGCTCAACATCTGATCGAAGGACTCAAGAACCCGACCCTCGTCCGCAGCCGAGACGCGGCCGACGCCTTCCCGAGCATCCACCCGATCAGTGTCGACGAGGCGATCCGCCGCGCCGAGGGAGATTCCGCGAAGGAATAGCTACACTCCTTCGAGGGGATGTTTGCTCCGCTCCGAGAGCGGCAGGTTGACGGGGCCATTCCTGTTGCTCGACGCATAGCACGCCAGGATCATCTCCGTGGCCGCCCGGCCGTCGTAAACGCCGGCCCTGGGTTGGGTGTCGGTTTCGACCGCGCGGATGAGGTCGGCCACGATCGCCCGATTCCCTTCGGTCGCCGGATTGCCGGTAAATGGCTCGGGCTTGCCGAGGCCGGCGCTCGTGATCTCCGCCCACTTCGGTCCGCCGACGGTCCCGTTCCAGACGGGATGATCCCGGAGGAAGGTCGGGGCCGCCCAGCCGGTCCCCATCGCGATGGTTCCGCGTGAACCGAAGACCTGGAGCCCGAACCTTCCGCCGCCGGGGTCCCTGGTCCTCGCCGTGGCGAAGTGGGCGACGACCGGGGTTGACTTGAATCCGTACATCGCGTCGATGCGATCCCCGGCGATCGGTCCGATCGCCTCGCCGGCCTGATGGGCCTGCGCCGGCCCCGCGGGCTTTCCGCCTTCGGTCACGCGGGCGAAGCACCAGGCGGGATCTCCCAGGAAGGCGCGGAACAGGTCGACGATGTGCGACCCGAGCACCATGAGATCCTCGCCCCCCCCTCGCCGCTCGTCCTTGCCCCGGCCGCGAATCTCCAGCACGTCGCCGATGGCCCCGGCCGCGATCAGCTCCCTGGCCCGCTCAAGCCTGGGGCTGTACCGGGTCTGGAAGGCGATCGCGAGTTTGACGTGCGACCGCTCGCAGGCATCGACGATGGCGTCGGCATCGGCCAGGGTCGGGGCCAGCGGCTTCTCGGAGAAGACGTGAATCCCCCGCTCGGCGCAGGCCAGGATCATCTCCCGATGGCAATCGGACCATCGCGGCGCGACCGCCACGAATTGCGGCTTCTCGCGGTCGAGCATCTCGCGATAGTCGGCATACGCGTGGTCGACGTTCAGGCGTTTCGCCGCCTGGGCGAGCCCCTTGGGAGTGTCGTCGGCGACCGCGACCACCTTCAGCTTCGGCTCGTTGAGGAAGGCGAGGTCCAGGCCGTGGCCGTAATCGCCTCGTCCGGTCCGGCCGATCACGGCCGCACGATACGGGGGTTCGAACATGACACGTCTCCTCATCCGACGAGAGTCACGGTGGGGCAGGATATTGTCGGCGTGATCCGGGCAACCATCCCCGTGCATAGTATCG
>CALKTZ010000510.1 GCA_937997355.1 uncultured Planctomycetales bacterium
TAGTCGATCCGCAGGAGATCGTGGACCGATCGGAGGACGTCGGGCTCGTCGTCAACGACCAGGAGAGTGGGTCGGACGCGATCACGAGACATGATGCCTGTGCCTCAAGCTTGGCCCTCTCAAGTTCCGCCCGGCGCTGCTGCCGGGCACCCGAAAGGGCAGCCGGATCGACGAAAAAAAGAGAATATTCCTACTCATTTAACGTTTTTGCACGGCCCCGGCAACATGGTGAACCCTCATGGCTCCGCCATGCTCGATTCCATTCAATCTACCCGGAGCCGTCAAAAATAGGAGTGTCCCCTTTTTAATCAATCTTATCCCATTTCCACATCTTCGGCAGGATCGGCCGCCGAGACCGGGGTATTTTGGATTTTCGGGTCAGATTCCGAATGGAATTGCTTGACCAGGGTGACCTCGTTCCCCGCGTCATTATAGTGCATTTCGTCAACCATCCCCCGGCAGATCAATAATCCGTAGCCGCCGGCGCGGAGCCCGAGCTTCTCGCGGATGTCGAGATGGGTGAAGGGATCGTCCTCGTCGGCGGCGTGGGGGAGGTCGTCGCGATCGAAACCTTCTCCCTGGTCGCGGATGACGATTTCGAGCTTGTCCTCGAAGACCCGGTAGAGGATCTTGACCAGCCGATCCGAGTCGTGCCGGTTCCCCCATTCGATGGCGTTGTGCGCCATCTCCATCATCGCCTGGCGGAGCTGCATCACCTGCTCGGTGCTCAGCGGGGTGCTGCCGCAGAGATGCATCAGGAAGTCGTTCAGCTCCTGGAGCAGCGTGATCTCGCTATTGAGCTCGACCAGGATCTCCCCCTGCAACGATCGGCGTTCCATGTTGGCGCGCCAGGCCCGGACCCTGGTGACCGCCTCGAACAGCTCCTCGACGCCGTAAGGCTTGGTGACGTAGGCATTTGCCCCGACCCGGAATCCGTGGACCCGGTGCTGCACGTCGTTGAGGGCCGTCAGCATGATCACCGGGATCATCATCGTTTCCCGGTCGGTCCGGAGGCGGCGACAGACATCGAATCCATTGATGTCCGGGAGCATCAAATCGAGCAGGACGACATCCGGCGATCGCTCGCGCGCGAGGCGCAGGCCGGTCTCGCCGTCCTCGGCGACGATCGGCGTGTAATCGCGGAGCCGGAGCAGCCTGGCGACGAGCTCCGCTTGCTCCGGGTGGTCCTCCACGATCAAGGCCGTCGCCTTCGCCATCAACCGAGTCCTTGCCGAGCCAGGAGTCAACTCGTCTTGGCGATTGCTCAAGGCCCCTGGGGAACGGAATTTCCAATCGTTTCTCAAGGATACCACCTCTCACATAAGATGGTATGAGGCTTGGGGGGGCAATTCCAGTCCTCCCCAATTCGCGGCTCGGGTGAAATCGTTAAAATCTGCCCGGCGGGGCTCTCCCGATCCGCACGTGTTTCGCGATGAGCCGTTGCGTATTCCTGATCGGCGCGGGTCTCACGACCCCGCCGAATCCGCCGACCGTCAGGTCTCCAGGACCTCGCGGTCGCACAGGCCCGTGGAAATGGGGACAGGCACGCGCGGGATACCGGCGAGCCAGTCCCCATTTCCGCTCCGGCTTTCGAGACGGCACAGTTTCGCGAAAAATGGGACAGGCCCGGCGCTTCGCTCGGAGCCGGTCCCGTTTTCGCTCCGGCCCGGATTGACGATTGTCTCGCGCAATCCAAGCATGAAGTTCTCTAGCTGTTGCTGATCAGCCGTCGCAGGGTCGCGATGTGCTTCGGGATCGAGGTCATCGGGTCGGCGGCCGCCTCGTATTCGAGGACGACGTACCCCGAATACCGGGCCTCGCGGAGGATTGCGATGAACCGGGCGAGGTCGGCCTCCTGCTTCTTGGCGGCCCCCGCCGGCTTGATCTCGGTCTTCACCTGAACATTCATGGCATACGGGGCCAGCTTGGCCAGGTCCGCATAAGGGTCGGCGCCGTGGAAATTGCCGGTGTCGAGGTTGACGCCGAAATACGGGGAGTCGACCGCCTTCACCAGCTTGAGGAGTTGCTCGGGAGATTCGGTGATTCCGCCGTGATTTTCGAGGGCCAGCACGACCCCCTTCCTGGCGGCATATTCCAGGGATGCCTTGAATCCCTCGATCGCCCAGGCCACCGCCTGCTCCTCGGTCGAGCCCTTGGCGACCCGCCCGGCGAAGATCCGGATCACCGGGGCGTCCAGCTCGGCGGCGCGGTCGATCCAGGTCCGCACGTCCTCAAGCTGCTTGTCGCGCTCGGGGCCGGGGGGGAGGCAGAAGTTGTTGCCGACCGCCGTCCCCGAGATGTCCAGCCCGAGCGTGAAGGCGTGCAGCTTCAGGCGATGCAGATAGTCGGAGTCGAGATCCTCGGGGAAGTAGTACGACGTCGGCTCGACGGCGTCGAGGCCCATGTCGGCCGCGAGCGAGACGAAGTCGAACATGTCCATCTTGGGGGGCTTGCTCTTGAGGTAATCGCGATACGAGTAGGCGGCGATGCTCAGCTTGAGGTGGCTGGGCCTCGTCCGGCCGATCGGCGGGATGGCCCCGGCCGATCCTCCCGCGTGCAACGCCCCCAGCGACGCCAGGGCTCCCAATCCCGCGTGCCGCAGCCAACCCCGCCGATTCATCCCCGACATGGCTCGCCCTCTCTTCTTTGCTTCGATCTCGATCCTGGGTGTGAAACGGGTGCCGACCAAAAGCACCGCGAGCCAACAGCTTAGCAGACTCACAATCGCGAGGTAACCGGCTCGTTTTCGAGGGGCATGCCGCACCCGGCGAAGCTTGCCCGGCCGAGACTTCGCGACGACCGGAAGCCCACGCCGAACAGGAATCGTATCCCGTCGCCGAAAACATTTTTTTCGCCCCCCTTGATCCGGCGAGCCGAACTCACTACAGTTGTCAGAGTACAGGTGTCGGATCGATGGTCATGACCGCGCCTCCGATGGCGCCGGCCTCCAATCCCGGGAGATTCCTCCGATGAATCGGTCCCCCTTGCAGGAGATGCGGCAGCGGGTCGGGTTCGGATTGACGATGTTCCTCGCGGCGGGGGCGGCCTGGACCTTCTCGCCCGGGCTGCCGGTGATGTATGGGCCGCATGCCCCCGCCGAATTGAAGGAGGCGGGGCTGGAGCTGTTCCGCCACGAGTGGGAGCCCCACGACCCGATCGCGAAGGGGGACGGGCTCGGCCCGGTCTTCAACGCGCGTTCGTGCGTGGAATGCCATTCCCAGGGAGGGGTCGGCGGCGGGGGGGATAACCGCCACAATGTTCTGGCGTTCGAGGCGTTCCCGACGCAGGATCGCCCGGAAGTGAAGGGAGGCTTGATCCACAAGTTCGCCGTCGCGAACCATTACCTGGAAGACCAGGCGTCGCTGCATCAGTTCTTCCCGATCGTCCCCAACGGCCTGAAGGTCGAGGCAGACTGCCAGGTGCTGA
>CALKTZ010000511.1 GCA_937997355.1 uncultured Planctomycetales bacterium
CGGTCACCAGCCTGGCCCGGCCGCCGACCGTGAGGCCGGGATCTCGCCCCGTCGTCGATCCGCAACCCCCCAGGAAAGCCAACATGAAGATCAGCATCAAGAACGGCCGGATGCGCCGGCCGCCGAGCGGAGACGCCATGCGGATCGATGCCGAAGAACTGTCAGTAGCTGTCGGCACTGATCACCTCGCCGCCGTTGGCACTCCCCAACCCTTGCCAGATCGGCAGGCCGATCGTGTTCTTGATGAACTGCACGTGACCGTCGCAGAAGAGGGACTGCACGCCGCCGGGGTGCTTGCTCCGGGACGTGATGTTCAGCGAGAGCCAGTTCCAGGCCGGGTCGAACTTATCGCTGTGGGGCAATCCCCCCCGGCAATCGACCCGCGAGTCGTTCGGGGCCCGGATGTGATTGTACATGCTGTGGCCGGGGGCGCCGTAGTGCCACTTGCTCCCCCGGGTCGCCTGGAAGCCCGCCGGTGGGATCGTGTTGACGCAGAGTGCGAGATAGTCGGCGTCCGAGCTGATCGGGGGACCCGTGGTCTTGTTGTTCCCCGTGATCACGAATCCGCCGAGCGGATCGGCGGTGAACAGGGCGTTCGGCAATGAGCGGATCGTCTCGCTGATCGCGATCGTCCCCGAGAGTCCATCGGAAATCATCGCCAGCTTCACCGCCACGTTCTCATAGAAGATGCCGTTCGGCGAGCCTGCGAGCGGCGAGGCGGGCGTCGGGACGACCGGATACTGATTGCCCACGTTCAGCAGATAATTGTGCATTCCATAGTTGGCCTGCGCCTGCTGGATGGGCTGCGGGTCGCTCGGGCAGAGGAACCCGGCGATGAAGATTCCCGCGGCCGTGTAATTCGCCGGGTCGATATCGGGCGAGAGATTGAAATTGAACGCGCCGTAGGCCGCCGTCTGCTCCATGTATGGCAGGAGCTGCGAGTAGGCCCCCCAGCAATTCCCCATCCCCTGGATGTGGCTGTTGAATCGCCCCGGCGTGAAAGCGTTCTGGGCGGTCACGTAGTTGTGAAGAGCCAGGCCGATTTGCTTCATGTTGTTCGAGCACTGGGTTCGCCTTGCCGCTTCACGAGCCGCCTGCACGGCCGGGAGCAAGAGCGCGATCAACACGGCGATGATGGCGATCACCACCAGGAGCTCGATCAGCGTGAAAGCGCGTTTGTGACACTGGATCGACATTTGGATTCTCCACCTCGAGAATGGACCCGGATTCGGCCGCCCCCGCATGATCGACGAGGGTTCCCGAATGATGCCATGGATTGGCATGATCATGGCGATCGACGAAAATTGTAAGTCAGAATTGAGATCGATACAAGCATGGCGTAAGCTGTCATGATCATGGCGAACGAACCGGACCTGGAAAATCGAGTGCGGGAGCTACGCCAGCGGCAAGGTTGGTCGCAGGATGAGCTGGCGCGCCGATCGGGGCTTTCGCGGACGGGGGTGAGCGCGATCGAGACGCGTCGGCTGGTGCCTTCGACGTCGGCGGCGCTCGCCCTGGCGGCCGCGCTCGAATGCCGGGTGGAGGATCTGTTCTCGTTGCCGGGGCTTTCACGCGCGGGAGAGGCGGAGTCCTGGGCCTGGCCGGCTCCAAAGATCCCCTGGCGATTCTGGCGCGCCGAGGTTGGAGGACGGACGAGGCTCTATCCGGTCGAATCGACTCCCCTGGGGGTTCTCCCTCACGATGGGGTGCTTGACGGGGAAGGCCAGGCCGGAGGGAATTCTTCGGCGGCCTCGGCGTCGCGAACGCTGGTGATGGCGAGCTGCGATCCGGCGGTTGGGCTGCTTGGCGCCGAACTCTCGCGGGAAGCGGGTATTCGCCTGATCGTCTTCCAGAGATCGAGCGGTCAGGCGCTCGACCTGCTGCGAAGAGGTTTGGTGCATGCGGCGGGCGTGCATCTGGCGAAGGCCGGCGATCGAGAGTCGAACGGCCGGGTCGTGGGGAATCTCCTGGGGGCGGAGGGGCGATACGAACTGCTCCGCGTTGCCGACTGGGAAGAAGGCGTTGCGCTGGCCCCTTCGACCGGGATCAAGTCGGTTCGCGCGGCCGTCCGGGGGACGCTTCGCTGGATCGGCCGAGAGGAAGGTTCGGGGGCTCGTCAGTGCCTCGACGAAATTCTGGGTGAGCACAAGACCGGAGGAGTCTCGCGTCCATTGCCGACGGCCGGCGACCATCGAGGGGTCGCCGAGGCCATCCGCCAGGGGTGGGCCGATGCCGGCGTCTGCCTTCGCCTGACTTCCGACGAAGCGGGGCTCGACTTCCTGGCCGTTCGCCGCGAAGCCTATGACCTTTGCTTTTCCGCTCAAGCCGCCGACGATCCGCGCATCCGCGCCCTGCTCCGCGTGATCCGATCGGCATCCTTCCGTCGAATCCTCGGCGAACTCCCCGGCTATTCGACCGAACGGACGGGGGACCTTCAAATCGTCGGATGAAATCGGACTTCCCAAGCTCCCCGGATTGTCGACCTTCCGGTCGGTCGTTACCGTGGTTGGGCATCCGTGAATTCGACCACCTACGCCGTTCGTGGCTCGGCTCTCATTGCGGTCAGGGGGCATTTCGCCAACAATGGTAGCTCGTCTCCAGGACCACGGAACCGAACCGAAAACCCACGCACGACGCCGGTCCATCTTCCTCCCCGACGTCGTCGCCGAGACCTCCAGCCGATGCAACTCCCGCTCATCTCGCACAAGGCGTCCCGATTCACCGAGAGCGTGATCCGCGGAATGTCGGTGGAAGCCCGCAAATACAACGCGGTGAACCTGGCCCAGGGGATGCCCGACTTCCCCGCCCCCCCCGAGATCAAGGCGGCCGCCTGCCGCGCGATCGAGGACGACGTCAACCAGTATGCGATCACCTGGGGGGCCAGGAGCCTCCGGGAAGCCATCGCCGAGCACGCCGCCTGGCATCTCGGGCTGGATGTCGACCCCGAGACCGAGATCACCGTCACCTGCGGCAGCACCGAGGCGATGCTGGTGGCGCTGCTCGCCCTGATCAACCCCGGCGACGAGGTGATCCTCTCGGAACCGTTCTACGAGAATTACTGGCCGGACTGCATGATCGTCGGCGCGACCCCTCGGTTCGTCCCGATGCGCCCGCCAAACTGGCGGTTCGATTTCGACGAGCTCGCCAGGGCATTCAACGACCGGACCAAGGCGATCGTCCTCTGCAATCCCAACAACCCGACCGGGACGGTCTTCACGCGCGAGGAGCTGGAAGCGATCGCGGCCCTCTGCAAGAAGTGGGACGTGCTGGTCATCACGGATGAAATTTACGAGCACATCATCTACGACGACCGTCCGCACGTGGCCATGGCGGCGATCGACGGCATGCGCGACCGCACCGTGACGATCAGCGGGATGTCGAAGACCTACGGCGTGACAGGTTGGCGGATCGGCACCATCACCGCATC
>CALKTZ010000512.1 GCA_937997355.1 uncultured Planctomycetales bacterium
ATACTCCTTTGGCTCGAAAGGCCGTACCGTAAGCTCCGGGTTTTTCCCGATGTCGGACGATCCAAGCCCGACCGGGCCCGTCGAAAACGGTGATGGAAATCTAGAGGCTAACGCAAATTTCGGAGATCTAAGCGTGGGGACGACCGATGACAGGTGCGTTAGGCGAGGAAGCGCGTCGGAGGGACTTGCGGAAGGGCAAAACCGTTTGCCTTAAGACCTCAAGGAGGCGCATTCCATTGCCATTTCATCCCGACATCCGGGCAGCGAAAGGATATGATTTCCCGGGCGGCTCATCAAGAACAATTTCCGAGGAATCGAAGAATCCATGCAATCCGGCGCGATCGAGGCCATTCCGAACCTCGATCGCGAGCGGGGATTTCACTTCTGCGTCGTCGATTGCACTTTCGGAAGCGAGGCCAGGAAGGCGTCGCGATGTTCGAGATTGGGGAACCAGTATTCCCGCCCGGATCGAATCAGGCCGAACCGCGGGTCTCCCTGGACGAGACTCCCGTCCTGCCGGGTGCAGTGCGGGCAATTCCCGTGCTCCTCGACATGCGCGAGCGCATACCGATCGGGATTCTGGAGGAACTGGTTGCGGTCGTTCGACGTTGCACACAGATAGAGCCGTTCGCGGTAGAGGACTCCGTACCGAGCATCTCCCGGCAGCGACTTTTCCCGTTCGACTCCCGCTACCGGGCATTTCCCGCCGTTGATGGGGATATAGCGATCCGGATTCTCCAGGAATCGCTTGCTCATGTCCGCATTGGCAAACCGATAGAGCTTCCCATCGTGGGTGACGGCGTGGGACGAGTCGCCGCGGACCAGTTTATGTGTCGAGACCAAACTCACGGGGCAATACCCCGAAAGGGCGAGTGGCGCCGTTTTTCCCGATGCAACCGTAATGGGGTTCGTGCCCTGCGGCTTCCCGAACGACTTCACGGCCGAGGCGAAGAGCGCCGAGGGAAGATTCGAGATCCCGAAATCCGCCCGGATGCCTTGCTTCGTGAGATCGGAATAGACGGTTTGAACCGCCGGGCTGAGCGTATCCTGCTTCGCCTTTGATTTCGAAGCAAGGAGGGTTTTAGCTTCTTCTCGCCGCTTGTCACGAAGGACCACGGCTTCGCCGAAAACCGCCCCCAGGTCGTCCGGGCCGAGATAGCCCTGATGGAGTGCCAGGATCTTTTGCGTCTCGGGGTCGATGACGACCGTCGCGGGGAGCCCGGTCAGGTTGAATTTCATCGCGAGATCTTCGTTCTCGTCGGAACGGAGCTTCACCGAAATGAAGGACGCCTTCGCCTGCTCGACAATCCGAGCTTGGGGAAAGGAGTCGTGCTCCATGCGCCGGCAATTGGGACACCAGGGGCCGGTGAATTGAATCCAGAGGAGTCGCTTGGCGGTCTTGGCTTCGAAGTACGCGGAGTTGTACTCCGAACGCCAGGTGATTGTATCGGGAGGCCCCCCCCAGACCTTGGGGGTAAGGATTTCCGTTCCGAAGAGAAGCAGAGATAGAATAGCCGCCGCGCCGACCGCCTGGGCGGCCGGGTGGCTCGGAAATTGCCTCGGGGTCATCGGGCATCTCCCTCGATGGTGGCGAAAGCGTGTTGTATGCAAAGGAATCGGTGCAACGCGAACTGCGTTGCACTCCATCCGTGGAGATGCCACCCGGCGAGATCGAGCGGAGCCAAGCCATTGGCGAGATGAAGACGGCTGATGTCTGGCCCTATTATCGACTTTGGAGCCGCCGCACTTGATTGAAAAGGCCGAGAAAATCGCGAGGTCGAAGTCGTCTTCGACGAGTCCGGCCGGATTGCGCCGGCCGGGGGATATGCCTCGATTCTGGGGGTTTTGTCGACCTTCAGCGTCGACCGTATGGCCCGCGTCTCAGGGCCAGGGGGGGCTGCAACAATTCGTTCATGATGATCAATTCTCGGAGCTTTGCGGGATCAGTCAAGCCGCGCGCGGCATCGAGAGGACCTGGGCGGTTGCTCGCGAAAAGAGGGGCTGTTGCTTTAGCGGAGAAGGAACTTCCCGGCGAGAGGGAAAGCGAGCTGAGCGGGCTCAGGGGCTGGTTGAGCGGCGTCAGTTCAAGCGGGCGAGCCTTGAGCTGGGCGAGCGAATCCGAGATCTCCTGGGTTAATTCCCGCGTCGTTTCGGGGGCGGGCTGATTTCGAGACCTCGCGGCGCCTCCCCCCTTCGAGCGATTCCTGCGGCCCTGACCCCCCCGCCCCGGGCGGAGGCCCGCCGCTTTCTCGAAGGAATCCAGCTGTCGAGTCGGCTCGGGTTCGGAGAAGACGATTGCATCTCCCGGGCCGAGAACCGGCCCCCGACGCGAGGAGAGCGGCGAGCCCGAGGGATTCCCCCGGCGCGTCCGGGCCGGCGTCGAGGTTGCGTTGTTGAATGAGGAGCCCGCCGTCGATCCGCGAAAGTCTCGACGATCCCTTTCTACATTCCGGACTTCGTCCGCGACCGATTGGGGCGGCTCGTCCCGTTCGCGACGGTTCATCCGAGGTGGTAGGGGTTGCGTCTCTCGATTCAGGATCCACGTCACCGCCCAGATCGCCAGGAAGATGATCGGGACGATGAATTCATACAATTGCTCGATTCGCATGGACGCTCAACAACCTCAAGGTGTGGCGACGTTCGGTTCCCGCCGCGTATTCCCCGTGCCCGCGATCGTGCTCCGCATCTCGGTGTCGGCCTGGATGTTCCGCATGTTGTAATAGTCCATGATGCCGAGCTTGCCGTGACGGAAGGCGTCGGCGATGGCCATCGGCACCTCGGCCTCGGCCGCGACCACCTTGGCCCTGTTCTCCTGGACGAATGCTTGCATCTCCTGTTCCTTGGCCACGGCGAAGGCTCGCCGCTCCTCGGCCTTGGCCCGAGCGACTCGCGTGTCGGCCTCGGCTTGAAGGGCCTGAAGATTCGCGCCGATATTATCGCCGACGTCGATGTCGGCGATGTCGATGGAAAGGATTTCGTAGGCCGTCCCGGCGTCGAGCCCTTTTTCCAGTACCCGCTTGGAGATCGAGTCCGGCTTCTCGAGGACCATCAGATGCGTGTCGGCCGAGCCGATGGCATTCACGATCCCTTCCCCGACCCGGGCGATGATCGTCTCGTCGGTGGCGCCGCCGACCAATCGGTCGAGGTTAGTCCGCACGGTCACCTTGGCCTTCACCTTGAGTTGAATCCCGTTCTTGGCGACTCCGTCGATCGTCATCCGGCCGGAGCCGGGATCGGGGCAAGGGATGACCTTGGGATTGACGCTGTTCTGGACCGCCTCCAGCACGTTTCGGCCGGCCAGGTCGATCGCCGCCGCTCGCTTGTACGAGAGAGGAATATCGGCGCGATTCGCCGCGATCAGGGCCCGCACCACGTTCGGGATGTTCCCCCCGGCCAGATACTGGGCTTCCAGCGACCGGGTGGTGATCCCATCCTTCTCCGAGAGGCCGGCCTGGTAGGCCATGATCTTGGAACGGACGATGATGTTCGGGTTCACCTTGCGGAATGACATCCCCACCAACTCGAAGATGCTCACATTCGCCTGGGTCATCTTCGCCTGAATCCAGAGATGAAAATACTTCGCCAGGAAGATGCAGGCCAGCAAGACCAGGAGCACGATGAAAATGATCATCATCCAGACGTAAGTCGACCACGGAGTGGCCTGCTGGATAGGATTTCCCTGGGCAAACAAGCGGGCGTTCATGGAGCTCCCTCATCGAGTCGAACCTCGGAATCGCGGTCCGACCAGGCTGGTGCAACGTCTCGAGCGTCTCTCAAGATCCTCAATTTACCTAGTGTAGTCGACCCGGGCATTCTATCGCCAATAATCTTGTGCGCCCCGACGCTTTTTGACCGGATGAATCGGATATCAGACTTTGCGATCTCGTGACGCCTCTTCACTTCACGAAGGTGGCACCCCAGAATGGATCAGTCTGATGGTCCCGATTTCTCGACCGGCCGTTTGAGGATGAATCGCATGCTCGGGCATCACTTGGCAACCTTTTCCGTGGACGCGTCTCCGCCGATCGGGCATTCCCTCTGCGGCGGCTGGATCAAGCCGGTGGAAAGTGTCACCGATCCGCTCCGGCTGCGGGGCGTCGTCCTCCTCGGCTCAGGGCTGCCGATTGTCCTGGCCGCCCTCGACTGGACCGGGGTTCAAAACGAGTCGCACCGAATTTGGACCGAGGCCATCGCCGAGGCCGCACACACCACGCCGGACCGGGTCGCCCTTCATTGCGTCCATCAGCACAATGCTCCGTTCGTCGATCATGTGGGCAATGCGCTGCTTGCCAAGTCCGGTCTGTCTCCCCTGCTCTTTCACGAGCCCTTCTTCGAAGATTTGGTCCGCCGTTCCTCGGCCGCGATCCGGGATTCGCTCACGCCCGCCAGGCCGGTGACCCACGTCCGGATCGGCAAGGCCGAAGTGAGCCGGGTCGCGAGCAATCGACGGATCATCGGGCCGGATGGCAAGATCAAGTACACGCGATACAGCGGGAATAATCCGCCGGAAGTCCGAGATGCGCCGGAAGGATTGATCGATCCGCTGCTCAGATCGATCTCGTTCTATAACAATGATCGGCCGCTAGCCCGGCTCTACTACTACACGACTCATCCCATGAGCTACTACGGCGACGGCCGCGTCACGAGCGATTTCGTCGGGATTGCCCGCGATCGCCGGGACCGGGACGAGCCGGGCATCCTGCACCTCTATTTCACAGGCTCGGCGGGCAACGTCACGGCCGGAAAATACAACGACGGCACGCAGGCGGATCGCGAGAATCTGACCGACCGCGTCCACTCCGCCATGGTGGCCGCCGATAACGGAGCGAATCCCGGGAAAACCGACAATTCTCGAAGGCTCGAGTCGATCCGCTGGACCACGGCCCCGATTCCATTCAAGCCGAGGGAAGATTTGGATCTCGATCGAATCCGGGCGATCGCGACCGATCCGAAAGGGACCTCGAATTCGAGGAACCATTCGGCGATGACTTATGGATGGCTCAGCCGCTGCGAGAAGGGGCGTCCGATCCTCCTCTCAAAGCTCGATCTGGCCGACGATGTAAGTGTCTTGCATCTTCCTGCGGAAACCTTCGTCGAGTATCAGCTTGAGGCCCAGAAGGTCCGACCTGGCCGATTCCTGGCCACGGCCGCCTATGGCGATGGAGGCCCCTGGTATATTCCCCTCAGCCGATCCTTCGGCGAAGGGGGATATGAGCCCAGCGTCGCGCTCGTCAGCCCTTCCACCGAGCCGATGTATCGCGAGGCGATTGCCGACCTGCTCCATGGATGATGACCGGGGGAATCGGATGGTCGTGAACCGTCGATCGTTAACGTTCCGGAGACTCAGGCTCGCCATCTTCGCCGCGATCTGGTCGGGCATGCTCTTCTGCCCGTGCACGACCCGCGGCCAGGAATCGCAAGGAAGTATGGGGGAAAGCGAAGCCGATCTCGAACACAGCATCGCCACCTTGCGGAAACAATCGGAAGATCCGACCTACGAGCTTCCGCAGCGCGAATCGATCGCGATTGAGCTCGCGGCGATGCTCGACCGCGCCGCGATCACCGCCAAGGATCCGGAATCGCAACGGAAATGGTGGAATCAGGCGATCAAGGTGCTCGATGAGTTCGGGCAGAAGAATCCCGAACATCCCCGTTCTCGGCCCTTCCAGCTCCAGGCAGCGATCTATCGCTGGGCATCGGCCCGGAGTTCGCAGCACCAATGGGAGCTGAATCCATCGCAGACCAAACTGCGTGAGGAGTCGATTTCCGGGCTCGACAACGCCATCGCTCGGATGCGGAAGCTTTCCATGGCTCCGGCCGACGACAAGGAAGACTCGTACCGAAGGAACTTGAAATTTCGCCTGGCGCAGGCCCTCGCGGACCGAGCCGAATTCGAGCAGTCTCCCGAGGGAAGAGCACCGTTCGACGCCGAGGCGAGGACGCTGGTCGACGCCGCCCTCGCCGAGAGTTCAATCGAAGGCTACGCCCGTTTGTTGAAGGGGGAATTGCTTCGCCGTGAGGGAAAATTCGACGCCGCCCTCGCCGAGGTCGAAGCCGCCGCCAAGGCAATGCCTCCGCCGCAGGAACGTCAAATCATCACCGTGAGGTCGCAGGTACTCACGGCCCAGGGGCGTTACGACGACGCGCTCCGTGCGATCAAGGAATCTCATCTCGAGCCGGCCGCCAGGCATCTGCTGTCGGTTCAAGCTCTGCTGGCGAAGCGGTCGAAGCTCGCACCCGATGCCGATCGTCATCCCGTCGATTCGCAGCTTTTCGAGGAGTTGACGCCTCTCCGGAATTTGCCGGGACCCGATGTGCGTACCGCCCTTCTGGCCCTCTCGCGGGCCAAGATCGAGCCCGATCCGAGGCTCGGCGCGATCGCCTGGGACATCCTCGCCGATGCCTATGAAGCGGCCGGCGATTCGATCAAGGCGAGCGCCCTCGAGGAGCGAGCCGCCGTCCGCGCCGAGGATTCCCGGCATCCCGATCAGGCGATCGGCTATCGCCTCAAGGCGGGGGCGTTGCTCTTCCGCGCGGGCCGATTCCTCGAAGCCGATGCCGTCCTTTCCCGCATCACGAAACAGCAAACCCCCGAGTATGCGAGCCTTCAGGCGAAGGCGAATCTGCTGCGCGCGATGTCGCTCGGCCGGGCCGTCGCATTGAAGTTGCCGGGGGCCTCGGCGAGCACTTACAAGGGATTGCTGGAATCCCAGATCAAGGAGTTTCCCAAAGATCCGGGCACCGATGAGGCCCGCTGGCTCCTCGGAGATTTGGTTCTCGCGGAAGGCCAACGCGATCGGGCCTCGGCACTCTGGTCCGCGATTGGGGTCAAATCGAAACGATGGCTGCAAGCTCGGCGAGCCGTGGCCGCCTTCGAACTTGCAACTTTGGCCGAAGGGGACTTCACCGCCGATCCCGCGAAGGCGAGGAGCATCTTCCACCGCGCCACGGAATTCCTGGACAGGAGCATTCAGGAGGCGCCGAACGAGGCGGCTTCCACCGAGCTTTTGCTCGATCTGGCCATGATCAACCTCGCGCCGGAGATCCATAACGCCGACGACGCCCGCGAAATCGCCGATCGCGTCGGCCGTTCGTCTATCACGAACGCGCAGCGTTCTCGCGCGGATCTCGTCCGGATGATCGCATTGGCCCAGCTCGGGCGTTACGTGGAAGCGGAGCTGATCGCCAGGCGATTGTCCGAGGCCGAGGATGCCCTGGATACAGGAACTCTCCTGGAGGCCGTCCGAATCCTCGACCGTTCCGCGACGACGTCCGACACGGATCTACGTCAGCGACGTTTCGGACTCCTCCTGCGAATGCTCCTGGTTCCCATCTTCGCGCATGACACCTCCCGATGGCCCCCCGAGCAACTCGCCGAGCTGCACATGCGGCTTACTCGGGGACTTGTCTTTCTCGGCGACGAGCGGGCCGCCAAGGGCTCGCTCGCCTCCTGGAAAGGACAGGCTGCCATCAAACAGTGGAACGATTCGCTGCTGCGCGATCTCGCAGACACTTACGCGAGGCTCAATGCCCCCGAACTGGCCATCGACGTTCACCGCCTGCGGTTCCGGAATCTGACCGCGGGATCGGTCCCCTGGCTCGACGCCAAGTATGGCCTGGCGCTGGCCCTCTATCGCTCCGGGAGGTCGCGTGAGGCCCTGAATTTGATCGATGCCACCGCTATCCTCCACCCCGAACTCGGCGGCAGCCCCCTCAAAGAGAAATTCATCCGGCTTCGCCAACGACTCGGGAACGCGCCTTGATCGGGCACGAGGAGAACAAACGGGACACGCGCAATGAATGAACGTAAAACCTCCGAGAGCCCGGCCCGCGGGGGCAAGATGGCAATCCTCCGCCGATGGCGGCGCCTGGCCGCAATCAGCCTGGCTTTACTGATCGGCCTGGTGGGCATCTGGAGGTGGGAGCCGTCCTTGATCGACATGTTCATCGATCACCCGGCATTCCATCGCTTGCGGCTCTATTTCTTTCGGGGACTTTACGTCGGTTATCTCGGAGCGGCTCTACTTGCCCCGCTCACTATGGTTGTGTCCATCGCCGTGGGACTCATGGCGAGGAAGCGAGGCCAGCGTCGCCTCGCCGCGAGGACTGGGCGAGCCATGCTGCTGTCCATGAGCCTCCTGATCGCGATCGGCCTGAGCGAGATCATCTGTGCATGGCAGATTCGCGGCGACGCGCGGCTGGTCCGCTTGCCGGCGATCCTGGCCGAAAAGGAGGGACCCAGGCCCGCCCCGAGGCCGGAGTCCAGGCAGCCCGATGAGAGCCCGTTGCGCCAGCCTCCGACCGAGCAGGCTCCCGAGGGCACGCACGACATCGTCATCATCGGCGAATCGAGCGCCAAAGGCGTCCCCTTCCACACCCGGATGTCGCTCGATCGAATCATCGCCTGGCAACTCGGCCGGGCGATGCCTGAAAAGAAGTTCCGATCCGTGAATCTGGCCGAGGGGGGACACTCGCTCAAGCTGGCCATCGAGGAACTCGTGCGACTGGAACGCCGACCGGGTCTCCTCATCGTCTACTCGGGACACAACGAGTTCCAGGCGAGATTCGGCTGGCAGCGCAATGCACCACATTACCGGATCGAATCGAAAATCAGCCCTCCTACGCTCAACCAGCGGATTCGAGCGGTGTCCGCCACGGCGGCCTACCTCGGTACCTCCCTCGACCGATTCAATGCCGAATTCGCGCCTCGTCCCCGGAAACCCGAGGCGGACCCGGCCGATTCTCCCTGCTGCACCCCGGCCGAGTACGCGGACACCCTCGAAGACTATCGCCGCCGCCTCGATGGCCTGCTCGGCGACTGCGAATCCGCCGGGATTCCGACGATGGTGATCGTCTCCCCGTCGAATGAAGGGGCCTTCGACCCGAACCGATCGATCCTCTCCCCGGACACGTCGCTGGCGGATCAGCGCGACTTTATGAAGAGGCTGGACGAAGTTCGGCGAACCGCGACGGCCGATCCGACGAAGGCGATGGCGGACTACCGACACCTCATCGCCGAGCAACCGGGCTTCGCCGAGACGCACTACCGGCTCGCCCAGCTTCTCGAAACCGCCGGCTCCTACGAAGAGGCTCGCGAGGAATATATCCGGGCACGCGACCTGGACGGCCTCCCGTTCCGGTGCCAAACTCCCTTCCTCGAAGCCTGCCGCGAGGTGGGACGACGCCACCATTCGATCGTGGTCGACGCCCCGAGGCTGCTGGCGTCGGCCAGCCCCCACGGAATCCTCAACGATCGTCTCTTCAATGATGCGCACCATCCCGCCTTGAATTCCTTCGTGATCATGGCCAGGGATGCGATCCGCCAACTCAAGGAACGAAGGACGTTCGACTGGCCCGACTCCTCGCCTACGCCGACGTTCACCATGGCCGACTGCATCCGCCATTTCAATCTGGATTGGCTGCTGTGGTACACGGTCTGCGACGGCTCACAAAGATTCTATTACTCCACCGAGATATTGCCCCGAGACCCATCCTGGCGGAAGTCGGTCAAGGCCCGTTACGGCGAGGCGATGCAGATGATGAAGGACCGGAAGAGCCCCGACGATACGGGAATCCCCGCGCTCAGGACCTGCGAGGAACTCCGGGCCGTCGAAGGTGCGGATGTTGCCCCAGGATCGCCATCCCAGGGTCCCGC
>CALKTZ010000513.1 GCA_937997355.1 uncultured Planctomycetales bacterium
TGGCCTGGGGGTCGTAGAAGGTGGCGGTCCCCACCTGGACGGCGGACGCCCCCGCGACCAGGAAGTCGAGGGCGTCGGTGACATTGGCGATCCCGCCGATTCCGACGACCGGATATCCGGGCAAGGCGCGGGAAACCTCCCAGACCATCCGCAGGGCGAGCGGCTTGATCGCGGGGCCGGAGAGGCCGCCGATGTCGTTGGCGAGGATCGGCCTTCGTCGCTTCCAATCGACGGCCATCCCCCGGAACGTGTTGACGAGCGAGACGGCATCGGCGCCGGCATTCGCGGCGGCGGCGGCGATCGGGACGATCTCGGTCACGTTCGGGGTGAGTTTCGCGAGGATCGGCAGCGACGAGACCTCTCGAACGCGCTTCACGAGGCGGCCCACCGCGCCGGCATCGATCCCGAGATCCAGGCCGTGGCTGACATTCGGGCACGAGATATTCAACTCGACCGCGGCGAGCCCCGGCTGATTTTCGAGCATGGCCGCCATCGCCACGAACTGGTCCTCGTCCTCCCCGGCGATGTTCGCGATCACGGCGGTCCCGAGGTTCCGAAGATACGGAAGATGCTCGTGCAGGAAGTGCTCGATCCCGTCATTGTCGAGGCCGATCGCATTGAGCAGCCCCGAGGAGGTCTCGACCGTCCGGGGGGTCGGGTTCCCCGCCCGGGGCTGGAAGGTCACCGTCTTGGGGATCAGCCCGCCGAGTCGCTGGACCTGCACGAACGGGGTCATCTCCCGGACATAGCCGAATGTCCCCGACGCGACGAGGACGGGATTCTTCAGCTTCAACCGCCCCAGCACCACTTCCAGATCAGCCACGTTCCACTCCGCATCCGGGATTCTCGGGACGCTCCACGGCCGCACAATGTCTGGGAACGAACCGCTCAAATCTCGATTCGCGCTTCCGCCCCGTGGGGTCCCCCTGGCAATTCGATCGTATTGTGCGTATTCAAGATACCCTGGCGATTGTGTCGTGCGAAATGGCAGACGGAGGTGTGAATTGAACGGGTTGATGATGAACGTGCCGCTGACGGTCCCCAGCATCCTGCAACGGGCGGAGCGTTTCTTCGCCGATCGGGAGATCGTGAGTCGGCTTCACGACGGCACGCTTCATCGCACGACTTACGGAGAGCTTGCCAAACGAGTCGCCCGTCTGCAAACCGCGTTGCTGGAGTTGGGGGTGCGGCCCGGAGATCGCGTGGCCTCGTTCGCCTGGAATTCCTACCGGCATCTCGAACTCTACTTCGCGGTCCCCTCCATCGGCGCCGTCCTGCACACCATCAATGTGCGGCTCGCCCGGGAGCACCTCACCTACCTGATCAATCACGCGAAAGATTGCGCGATCGTCGCCGATGCCTCGCTCGCCAATCCGCTGCTGGAGATCCGAGACGAGATCCCGACCGTCCGACATCTCATCCTGATGGAAGACCGCCAGGCGTCCGACGCGTCCGCAATCGCCGGCGCCCTCGATTATGAGGAATTGATGGCGCGGGCGACGGAGGATCGGTCGGCGCATCCCATCGACGAGGAGGCGGCTGCCGGCCTCTGCTATACCTCGGGCACTACCGGGCAACTGAAGGGGGCGCTCTACAGCCACCGGGCGCAGTATCTCCATGCGATGGCGATCTGCATGGCCGACTCGATCGGCGTGAGCGAGCGGGACACGGTCCTCCCCGTGGTCCCCATGTTTCACGTCAACGCCTGGGGCCTGCCTTATGCCGGCACCATGGTCGGGGCGAAGCAGGTTTATGCGGGGCCGAACGCGATCGGCCGATCGCTCGCGGAGCTGATCGAGGGAGAACGTATCACGCTGACGGCCGGCGTCCCCACGGTCTTCACCATGCTCGATCAGTATCTCCGGCAACACAAGCACGACCTGTCGAGTCTCAATCGAATTTACATCGGCGGCGCGGCGACCCCCGCATCGTTGATCGAGAAATACGAGAAGGACCACGGACTCAACATCATCCCCGCCTGGGGGATGACCGAGACCACCCCCGTCGGCCTGGTGGGCCGGCACCCGTCGCAGATGCCCTACATCCCGCCCGAACGCCGGCAGGTCGAGCGGGTGAAGCCGGGCCCCCCGATCGCCGGGATCGACGTCCGAATCGTCGACGGTTCGGGGAATGATCTGCCCTGGGATGGCCGCACCACCGGCGAGCTTCTCGTGCGAGGCCCCTGGGTCGCTCGACAATACTACGAGAACACCGAGCCGGAGGCCGCCCGCTCGTTCTCGATCGAAGGCTGGTTCCGGACCGGCGACATCGCCACGATCGATGAATTCGGCTACGTGCAGGTTACTGATCGGCTCAAGGACCTGGTCAAATGTAAGGGAGAATGGATTTCGAGCGTCGACATGGAGAATCAATTGACGGCCCTGCCCGGAATCGCCGAGGCGGCCGTGGTCGCTCGCCCCGATCCGAAGCGCGACGAGGTCCCCGTCATCTTCGCGGTCCGTCGCGAAGGCGTCACGCCGGCCGCGGAAGTCCACGATCTCCTCACGCACCTCGAAGCGCACTTCGCGAAGTGGCAACTCCCCCGGGTCCACGACGTCCATTTCGTCGATTCGATCCCCAAGACGACGGTCGGCAAGATCGATAAGAAGCTCCTCCGGGCCCGACTCGCCGAGCGCTCCTGAGCTTGCCTCGATACTTAGCCATGGGCCGGGCATCGTCCGGCCCATGGAGTCGATTACTGTTTCGATCCCATCAACCCAAGTCATCGATGCTGATCTGCAATGAATCGCGAACTACCCACGGCCATGGCTATTGTGCGTGATCGCCTGATCCGGGAGACACGCGCCGAGGTCCACTTCGACCGGGGATTTCGCGGCCTCTACGCGACCGACGCGAGCCTCTATCAAGTGATGCCGATCGGCGTGGTCGTCCCCAGGACCGCCGAGGACATGGCGATCGCCGTCAAGATTTCCGCCGAGGAGGATGTCCCGATCCTGCCGAGAGGCGCGGCGACCAGCCTCTCGGGGCAGACGGTGGGGACGGGCATCGTCATCGACACCTCGAAGTATCTGAATCGGATTGGGATCGTCGATCGCGATGCGTTCACCGTCCGGGCGGAAACCGGGGTCGTGCTCGACCAGCTCAACGCCCACCTGAAGCCTCTGGGCCTGATGTTCGGCCCCGACGTCTCCACGAGCGACCGGGCCACGATCGGCGGGATGCTCGGCAATAATTCCGCCGGTGCGCGATCCTTGCGATACGGCAAGATGGTCGATCATGTCCGGTCCCTCGATGTCGTGCTGTCGGATGGTACGCGGACGCGACTCGGCCCCGTCGCCGCGGATCGGCTCGATTCGCTCTGCGGGCAGCCCGACCTCGTGGGGAGGGTGCATCGAGTCGTCCGCGATGTCGTGGCCAGGCATCGCGACGAGATCGTCGCGAGGTTCCCCCACATCCTCCGGCGAGTCAGCGGATATAACCTCGACGAGTTCATCCCCGGACTGCCGGTACGCGCCGACGGCTGGGTGGACGAGCCCTGGGAATTCAACCTGGCCCGATTGATCGTGGGATCGGAAGGGACGTTGGCCGTCGCCACGAACGCCGAGCTGAAGGTGATGAAGATCCCCGCCGCGCAAGGGCTGGTCGTCCTCTCGTTCGCGACGATCCCCGCCGCGCTCGATCGCCTCGCCGAGATCGTGGCGACGGGACCCGTCGCCGTCGAGATGCTCGATCGGATGATCCTCGAACTCGCCGCGATCAATCCCTTGTATTCCCAGTATCTCAATTTCGCGGAGGGACTCCCCGCCGCCGTGCTCGCGGCGCAGTTCTACGCCGACTCCCAGGAGGAGCTGGTTGCCCGAACCGATGAGCTGGCCCGCAAATTCCAGGGACGACCGGGCGTCACGGACGTCCGAATTCGGCTCACCGACGCCGCCAAGGACGATTTCTGGAAGGTCCGGAAGGCCGGCTTCTCGCTCCTGACGGGGAGGGTCGGCGATGCCAAGCCGATCGCCTTCGTCGAGGACACCGCCGTCGATCCGGCCAGGCTCCCCGATTTCTATGCGCGATTCCAGGAGATCGTGGAGCGGCACCAACTCCAGGCCGCCTGCTATGGGCATGCGGATGTCGGCTGCCTGCACATCCGGCCGATCATCAACGTCAAGACCGAGGCCGGGGTGGAGAGCGTGCGATCGATCGCGCGCGAGGTTTCCGACCTGGTCCTGGAATTCGGCGGCGCCATGAGCGGCGAGCATGGCGACGGGCTGGCGAGGAGCCTCTGGAACGAAAAACTCTTCGGGGCCGAGGTGTACTCGGCATTCCAGGAAGTGAAACGGGCCTTCGACCCCGGCAACCGCCTGAACCCCGGCAAGGTGATCGGCCGGGCCGATCCGGGGGACAATCTGAGGATCGGGCCGGATTACCACCCGGTCGAGCCCGCGGAAACCGTCTACGACTTCAGCGATCAGGGCGGATTCGTCCGGTCAATCGAGATGTGCTCGGGGGTCGGGGCCTGCCGAAAGACCTCGACCGGCACCATGTGCCCCAGCTACATGGCCACCCGGGACGAGATGCACTCGACGAGGGGCCGCGCGAATGCGCTGCGGCTCGTCATGACGGGCGAATTGCCGGGCGAGGCAGACCAACCCTGGGCCGACGAAACGCTCATGGAGGCCCTCGATCTTTGCTTGCAGTGCAAGGCTTGCAAGAGCGAGTGCCCTTCCAAGGTTGACATGGCCAAGCTCAAGGGGGAGGTCCTGCACCAACGTTATCGGAACCGAGCGCGTCCGATCTCGCACTTGCTGATGGGGCATCTGGCCCGGCTTTATCCCATGGGGTCCGCGCTCGCACCGCTGGCGAACAAGACCATGCGGAATCCGGCCGTCAAATGGCTCCTGGAAAAGACCGCCGGCATCGATCGCCGCCGGACCTTGCCGAGCTTCGCGGCAACCTCGTTTCGGAGTTGGTTCCGCCGGCATAGGTCGAAAATCGTCGGCGACCCGCGAGGGACCGTGGTGCTGCTCGACGATTGCTTCACCAAC
>CALKTZ010000514.1 GCA_937997355.1 uncultured Planctomycetales bacterium
CGAGCACATTCCAGCCGATGATCGCGAGGAGCAACCAGAAGAGGAAATTCAGCGAGGTGGCGAGGCCGAGCCATAGGCCGTATCGCTTCCCTTCCAACGTCTTCAGGCCGCACCAGATCGGCGGGGTATCGAAGACGAGGAAGGCGAACACCAGATCGAGCATGAAATCGCCTGCATGATCTGGCTTGATGAGCCCGCTCAGGAAGCCGATGAAATAGAGCACGCCGATCCCGCTCGTCAGGAGGCCCAAGGACAGCAGGGCGATGCCCGCTTCCCTGACGCGTTCCGGCCGCACGCACCATCGCCGCAACCGTTCGACACGACTCACGGGCCGTGCCCGGATCGGCTCGTTCGCGAGGAAACGACGCAGGTCGTCGGCCAGTTCGCCTGCCGATAGATATCGATTGACGGGGTCCCTGGCCATCGCCTTGAAGACCAGCGTCTCCAGGTCATTCGGGATCGACGGGTTGAACGACCGGAGCGCCCTCGGCGTCTCGTGTTCAATCATCCGGAGCAGCTCTTGTCGGTCTTCTCCCACGAAAGCGGGCCGGAGGGTCAACAGCTCGTAGAGCGTCGTGCCCAAGGAATAGATATCGGTGCGGCCATCCACGAGATGCCGGCGGCCCGCCGCCTGCTCGGGGCTCATGTACCTCAAGGTCCCGACCAGATCCCCGGTCCGGGTCAAATCGCTCTCTCCTTCGAGCCGGGCCATCCCGAAATCGGTGATCCAGAGATGCCCCCGGGTATCGACGAGCAGGTTTGCCGGCTTGATATCCCGGTGGACGACCCCGAGATTGTGGGCGTGCACAAGCGCCTCGGCAACCTGCAAGCCCAGTTTGGCGACCTTGCAAGGATCGGGAAAGGCCCGGGGCGGGGCATCATTGGAGGGTGATGGGTTGCCGGCACGGCCGAGCGGCGGTGCATCGATCAAATGAGTTTGGACGAGGAGGTCTTCGCGGCCGGCCGGGTCCGTAGGGGGCAGCAGATCGGCCATCGAGCGGCTCGTATCGCTGGCCGTCTCGGTAGCCTCCGAATCGGAGAAAGCCCTCAGTTCACCCACAACCTCGGCCAGCGTGCGACCATCGATCAACTGCATGGCGAGGTAGGGGATGCCTGCATTGTGACCGACGAAGTAGATGGGCACGATGTTGGGATGATTCAGGGTGGCCAGCGCCCGGGCTTCGAGTTGGAATCTCTGAATCCGTCGGGGATCCGCCAACGATGCGGTTGGCAGCACCTTGAGCGCCACGCGGCGGTTGAGCGAGACCTGCACGGCCTCGTAGACGATGCCCATCCCTCCCCTGCCGACCTCCCTCAAGATCCTGAACTCGTCCGACGCGACGGATTCCGCGGCGGCGTCTCCGAGGGTATGGGCCCGGACCTTGATCTGGGCGTCCAGATCCTTCAAGCCCATCATCGTGGCCATGGTTGGCGGCACCCCGCGCGGTCGTTCGGGGTGCTGGGGATGCTCTCGGGCGTAAGCTTCCAGGTTCTCCTCCCGGAGCTGATCGGCGAGTTCGGCTGTTTTCTCCGCGAAGGCCCGCTCAGTCTCGCCGCCTTCCAGGCTTCTGTTTTCGCCATTCTGGTCGGTCATAGCTCGCGGCTCCAGCGAGCCGTCTTCCAACGAGCCTCGGAGGCGCCGGATGGGGCGGAGATGTCGCGGCTTGATGACACCGATTCACAACTTACGGGCCGAGCCTTCGACCGCGGATGACGGCGGCGGTCCGTGTGACGCCCGGGCGGCCGTTGAAAGGCCACATCGTCGCCGAGGTTGACAAGCCGGAGCAATTCCGGGGTTTCGGCGTCAACTTGCGCCATCGCTCGGTTCCCTTGACCCGATCCTCGATCCGGACGGAATGATTCACTCTAACACGCCCCTCCTGGATTTTCATCTTTGGATTCATAATTCACGAAACGGCTTATGGTCGTCCTGCTTTCGAACGATTCGCCCTGGATGCGAAGCGGGAGAGGATTGACCGGGCGAGTCGCAGCCGGGCTTTCAACCGACTGTCGAGCCCGCCGACTTCCAGCCGGTAGTCATTCATTTTTCCTTGCCTTGAATTTCAAACTAGACTAGACTTAGCTAGATAGGAGAAGCATCATGTCCGTTTCAAACATCCACGAAGCCAAATCCAATCTCTCGAAGCTCATCGACCAGGCCATCCAGGGCGAAGAGGTCGTCATCGCCAAGGCCGGCATGCCCGTCGTCCGCCTGGTGCGGCCGGGAGGTCAGTGGAAGGGTCGCATCAAGATCGCCGAGGATTTCGATTCGCTGCCCGGCGACATCGCCGATGCTTTCGGGATGGGATCGAAATGACATTACTGCTCGACACTCACGCCTTCCTCTGGTGGCTCGATGACCCGGAGCTCCTCTCGAAGCCCGCACGCAAGGCGATTGGCGATGGGAAGAATACCGTCTACGTGAGTGCGGCCGTCGCCTGGGAGATTGCCATCAAGAAAGCCCTTGGGAAGCTGGATGCCCCCGACGACCTTGAGACGGCGATGGCGGCGAATCGCTTCCTGCCGCTCGCGGTGACGATCCCGCATGCGTTGGCCGTGCGATCGCTGCCCGACATCCATCGAGATCCGTTCGACAGATTGCTCATCGCCCAGGCGAAAATCGAGGGCATCAAGTTCGTCAGCCGAGACCCGAATGTGCCGCTTTATAAGGTCCCGCACATTGTCGCGTGAACGAAACTCGAAGGAGCCTCGAAACGGCTTCGCCTCGCGGCCGTAAGCACGGATCTCCCCATCGCCAAGCATCAGAACTGCCATGGCCGGTAGTCATCCGGCGTTGGTGGCGGAAGCGGATGACGCCCTGCGGATCCAGGTCTCCGCGAGCTGTCGAAGGTCGATCGACTCGCCGTCGGGCGTGGCGAAATAGTGACGCTCGATGCGATCGATGGCGTCGGCGAGTTCCAGCGTCTGGGCCGGGGGGAGGTCCCCCCTGCGCTGGAGGTCTTGCAGGAGGCCGAGCACCGAGAATGCCGTGATCGGATCGGGCATCTGATATCTCGGCACGGCCAGTCGCCGGGGACCGGACCGGAGCCGCCAGGCCGCCGCCGAGAGGAACGCGAGCCCCAGCAGAGCGCCGCCTGCCCACCAGAGCCAGGTGTATCTTGGCCGGTCGTAATTCGATTCGAGCGACACCTCGGGGCCGACCTTGGCCAGATCGGCGTCCACATAGCGCTGATAGATCATCTCCGCTCCGTCGACCCTGGAGGTGCCGAAGTGGAACGACGACGGCGGCTTCGGCTGATCGGCGGCGGCCCGGTAGGAAACCAGCCAGGTGCGCTCCGAATCGATCACGGTCGCCTCGCTGTCCGGGTCGAACTTCGAGACCGAGAGCCCTTGATCGTCGACCTTCTCGACCGCGAAGCCGGGATGATCGAGGTCCACGATCTCATCCAGCTCGGGGACCAGGCCGCGAACCACGGCCTTGATCTCGACGACCAGCTTGCCGTCCCTGGCTTGCCGCTCGTCCAGGATCTGCGTGAGCTGGAGCTTCTCGAATGGCCGCGCCGGCGCCTTCGAGGGCGAGGCGTCGATCGGGATCGTCGGCGACTCGACCGGCAGGATCACGAAGCCCGACGTGTCCATGAAGTCGAGATCCAGCCGCAGCGGCGGGATCTTGTCCACCTTCGGGCTCCGGGCCTTGAGGAGGAGGTAGGCGTAGGGGGTCACGCGCCAGCCGTAATCCTCGGTCGCCTTGGAGTTGACCTTCTCATCCTGGAAGGTGACCGAGATGACCTCGAAATGCTCGCCGAGGGCCAACTTGGCGGCGTCCTGGAACTTGTCGCGGTAGTTTTCGAGGGGGCGGCCGAAGTTGTAATAGTAGGAATTGTTGTTGTTCTGATTCTGGAGGTAACGGCCGAAGCCTCCCGACTCTCGCTCAATTTCGCGGGTGTGCTTGAGATTGATGAACAGGCCGAAGGGGCGCTCGTGGCCCACGACGTCGGCGCCGTCGATCCGGGATTCGAGCTTGATCTCGCTGACCACGTCCTTGTAATAGTCGAACACCTTGCGGGCGTCGAACGCCTGCGGGTGGTCGCCGACGACCTCGATGCCGGCCTTCAAGTAGCGGAACTTCACCGAGGGCTTGATCTGGCTCAGCCGGGTGAAGAGAGAATTGGCGAACCGGCCGGTGTGCCGTTCGCCGGCCTCCCCGGGGATCTTCGCGAGGACCGCGCGGATGGCCTCGGCCTGGCGGGGATCGCCGAGTGTGTCTTCGGTGATGTGCTGGGGATCGCAGGCGCCGAGCGAGGCGCAGAACCAGTAATCGAAGACGTCGGACCGTTCCTCGGCCTCCTCGATCTTCGGCACCGCCGAGGCGTATAGCTCGGCGGCGTGGCGGAACTCGGCGAACGCCTTCTGTCGCCTGGGGGCGAACTCGGAGGAACGCTCGATCTGCTGGCGATAGTTGTTCTCGTCGTGCTGAATCGTCGCCCGGGCCAGCACGAGCGCCCAGTGGTCGGGATACTGCTTCAGGCCCCGATCGATCACGGCGCCCGCCACCTCATAGCCGCGGAGCACCTCGGCGCGGATGTCCTTCTCTCGCCGCTTCGTCTTGTTCTTCTCCTGCTCGGCGGGCTGGCGCCAGACCCCCACCAGGTTGCCCCGCATCTGCTGGATCAGCTCGGCCAGCGTGAGCGGCTTGAGGCTGTCGAATGAGCCGAAGACGCGCTCGATCGCGTCGAGCCGATAGACCTCGGCCGTGCTGTGGCAGGCCGTGAATGCCTTGGTCAGCAGCTTCTCATCCAGCTCGCCGATCGGCAGCGCCTTCAGCCGCTTGATCCATGCGCCCAGCTCGACGATATTCCGCTCCTGCTTGGACCGGGTCAGCGGGATCCCCTCGGCGCGGTTCTCGAAGCCGTAGACATAGAAGAACCGGCTGCGGCGCAATTGCTGCGAGTTCGGGTCGTGATTCTTGGTCCAGATCCGCACGAACTCCTCGGCCAGATCCTTGGCCTTGCGCGGGTTGGTCTTCGAAAGCTGCTC
>CALKTZ010000515.1 GCA_937997355.1 uncultured Planctomycetales bacterium
TCCGAGCATTGGTCCGAGCTTCCATTGATTCGACGTGCTGGTGTGCTGTTGTTTCTTGCCGACCAGGGAGTGGTCGAGCGCACTTTTCGCAATGGGCGTCGAACCTTCGAGCCTCTATCTCACGCGGAAGCCTGGGTCCAATCCCAGCCGACGCTCCGTGCGTACTCAAAACCAATCCTGGAAATGATTACCGCCCTCCGTCACGACTTGCAGAGACGCGCTCAATCGAGCCGCTCCTGATTCTCGAAAATCCGCTTCTCCTGTTCGAGAAACATTGATTTTTCGAGCTGCCGGGTGGCGTTTCCGAGCGAACCCTTCCTACTGAATTTCGCGTTGCGTTGGCTCCTTGTGAGGGTTCCGAAATCGGGTTAGTATAGCCCGATTCCGACCCCCTCATTGGGGGCAGGCCGTGTCGGCCTCGGTGCATGGAACAACACTTCACCGTTGCCGCCAAATGCTCGTGCGATTCACTTGGAACAGGGGGGAGATCCGGTGCGCATTCAGGGCGACCGTATCCTTATGCTCGTCGTCGGGCTTGTTTGCTTCGTCTCGACCTGGCTCGTCGATCAACCCGGCTTTTCGGAGGAAAAGAAGTCCCCGGAGGGAACCATTTCGCTCTTCAACGGAAAGGATCTCTCGGGATGGTACTCCTTCATCCGCTACAACGACAAAACCGACCCGCTGACCGATCCCAAAGGGATCTTCAAGGTTGAAGATGGCCTCATTCACGTTTCCGGCGAGCACTTCGGCTGTCTCACGACTCACAAGGAATACGAGAATTATCGCCTGAAGCTGGACTTCAAGTGGGGAACCAAGAAGTGGCCGCCGCGCGAGAAAGCGGTCCGCGACTCGGGCATCCTGATGCACGTCGTCGGGCCGGATATGGTCTGGCCCAAGTCGATCGAGTGCCAGATCCAGGAGCACGATACCGGAGACTTCTATTTGGTTGGAGGCACAAGCATCCAGATCAACGGAGTCACGGAATCGAAATACAAGAAGAAGTCGAAAGAGGCCGAAAAGCCCACCGGTGAATGGAATACCGTCGAAGTGATTTGTGACGGCGGCTCAATCACGCATATCGTCAACGGCGAGGTCGTCAATCACGGGACGAACGCGAGCGTCACGAAAGGGAAGATCGTGCTGCAATCGGAAGGGGCGGAAATCTTCTATCGCAACGTTGAACTGACGCCCATCAAGAAATGACCGTCAGAGTTGGCTCGGATCGGGGCGGAATCGGATTCGCAATCCCATCGGCCCCGGCCAGCATCCCGCACGCGGCGGCGATGTCGCGGCCACCGGAGTAACGTCGTACGACCGGTTGACCGAGATGACGAGTCAGATGATCGCGAAAATTCTTCAACTCCGTGTCGCTCGGGGGAGTCAATTCTCCCGAAGGATCGGTCACGTCGATCAGATCGAGGCGGACGGGCATGTCTCCGATCAAGCTCCCCAGCGCCCTGGCATCCTCCTCGCCGCAATTGACCCCACCGACGCAAACATAGGCCAGCATCACACGATCCCGACGGTCTTCCGCATAACGCCTCGCGGCCGCGATGACTTCCTGGATTGACGTTCGGCCGGCAACCGGGACCAGCCTGGCTCGCTTTTCATCCGTCGCGGCTCCCAGGCTGATCGAGAGCCGAAACTTGCGACTCTCGCGTGTGAAACGGTCAATCTCCGGAACCAGGCCGACCGTACTGATCGTGATGGCCTTCCCTCGAATCGACGCTCCATAAGGACAACGCATCAACTCGGCGGCGGCCAGCACACGCTCATAGTTCAGAAACGGCTCTCCCATTCCCATGAAGACGGCCCCCGTCACCCGTCGTCCTTGCGCCTGGGCAATCTCGCGTGCTTGAATCAGTTGATCGATGATCTCCCAGGTCGCAAGATTTCGTCGCTGGGCCATTTTGGCCGTGGCGCAATAGATGCACCCCATCGCACAACCGACTTGAGAGGAGAGACAAAGGCTGACCGCACCCGATTTGTGGAGCGGAATGATGACCGTTTCGATTTTCAGCCCGTCGAGGGTTTGAAATACCAGTTTTTGAAATCCATCGGCGGGCGAAATATACGAAGTCTGAAGTGTCAATCTGGGTAATATTCCCACTTCATCACAAATACGCCGAGAAATCTGGTGATCTTTCATCCAGGTTGCCGGATCGAAAATCCCCCTCCCCACAACCAGGCTGAGAAGCCGACGGGAAACAGTAGGCGTGGCTCCCACACGAGCCAGCAAAGCCTCGACTTCCTCGGGTGAATAGTTACGTGGATCGATCAAATCGAGCACTCCGCTCGGTTAAAAATCCGCGGGTGGAAACACGCCATCCTTTACAGTAACAGGCGAGGGGTGTATTTCGTAGGCTCGAAGCGACTGTTCGATGAATTCAGCCTCGGAACGCGTTCCATGACCGAGTGCAATCAAGACGAATTTCTTCAAGATCTGGGTAACGTTCGAAAAATCGAGTCAACCTTCTGAATTTTTCGAGCGTATGTAGGAATAACCTGAGAAAGCCCCCCGAAACGCGAGCATTTAAATCCAATGATCGCGATCCGCAACGGGGCGGAAGGATTTCGCTTTGACAACATTCGAAAATCAATCCATGCAAGGAGTTTGGACCAATATGAGGCGCAATCCAGTTGCCTGGGCTGCTTTGATCGTTTCTTCGGCTGCGTTGGTGAGTTCGTCGGGGGTCCTCCGCCCCATGCCCGCAGCACCGAAAGTGACTCCTGAATCGCAGAAGACCGCCCGTGCCTTGTCGCTCGCGTACAACGCGGTTGCGGAATACGTCCGTCCTTCCGTCGTCCAAATCAGTGTCCAGCGGAAGGCGAGCCGGAATGGCATCGGGCCGAATTCGAGGATGTTTCCGTTTCCCGGTCCTCGCGGCAACGGAAACGCAAATCCCAAAGAACTCGAAGAGATGCTCAAGCGATTCTTCGGACCCGAATTCACCCCGGAAAAGCAGCAATTCGGCGGCCCGCGGAACGGCGGGATCGGCTCGGGCTTCGTCTATGACGATCGAGGCCATATTCTGACCAACAATCACGTCGTCGAGAACTCCGAGAAAATCGTCGTAACCTTCCACGACGGGACGGAAATACCCGCCACGGTCGTGGGGACCGATGATAAGAGCGATGTCGCCGTCATCAAGGTCGACACCACGAGCTATCCCCCGCTCAAGGTTGGTGACAGTAGTGCATTGAAGGTCGGAGATCTGGTCATGGCGATCGGCTCCCCCTTCGACCTAAGTCAGAGCGTCACCACGGGGATTATCTCCGCAACCGAGCGAAACAGCGTCGGGATCAACCAGTTCGAGTCGTTCCTGCAAACCGACGCCGCGATCAACCCGGGCAATTCCGGCGGCCCGCTCGTCAACATGGACGGCGAGGTGATCGGAGTGAACTCCGCGATCGTGACCGGCGGCCGGGGCAACGACGGGATCGGTTTCACGATTCCGATCAAGATGGCTGCCAGCATGGCGGACATGATCATCAAGGACGGCAAGGTCCACCGAGCGAGGATCGGCATCGTCCTGCAACCCTTGACTCCGGTCCTGTCCAAGCAGCTTGGAGTGGACCCGCACACGAAGGGTGTCCTCGCGGCCGAGATCGTACCTGGAAGTCCGGCCGAGAAGGCCGGCCTCAAGCAAGGGGACGTGATCATCGGCTTCAACGGCGAGAAGATCCAGAGCGCTCCATCGTTCCGCCTCACGGTTTCGGCCAGCGAAGTTGGGAAGTCGTTCGAGCTGACCTACATTCGTGACGGCAAGGAACTCAAGACGACCATCGTGCCGGCGGATTTTGACAGCGTCAACTTCCCGACCGAAAAAGCGGACGCCGAAAAACCGGAAGAAAAGAAGGCCGAACCCGCCAAGACCGCCATCAACGATTTTGGACTCGAAGTTCAGCCTCTCACCCCGGAGTTGGCCAAGCCCCTGGCGATTGATCCGACTCTCAAGGGTCTCCTGGTGAGTTCCGTTCGGGACGGTAGCCCGGCCGAGGAAGCCGGAATCGCGGAAGGCGATGTGATCACCAAGATCATCAAGGATCGCAAATTCCAGCCGCTCACGAGTGTCAAGGAGTTCCAGGAATTGGCTGCCAACCAGGATGATATTGCGGTCTACGTTCATAGCAAGCAGGTTGGCCGGCTGGTGACGCTCTCCAAAGGCAAGAAGTAACGCTGTCGACTTTCGGGGAGGATCAACCGGCTTCGTTCCGATTTTTCTCCGAATCATGACGCAAGAAGGGCCGGCTCCCATTCAAGGGAGCCGGCCCTTCGCATTTATGATAAT
>CALKTZ010000516.1 GCA_937997355.1 uncultured Planctomycetales bacterium
AGCTCAAGGCCGAGATCGCGGCCCTCAAGACCGAGGTTGCCCAGCTCAAGACCAAGTTGCTCGGCATCGAACTGGAAAAGCTGGGGGCAACACTCACCGTCGACAAGTCGAAGGACGGCAAGGAAACGGCGACGGTCAACGTCCTCAAGAAATGGGCCGGCGACAAGGACGCGTTGGCCGTCCTCAAAACGGTCCCCAATCTTCAGGTGGTCTACATCGACAACGGCCAGGTTAACGATGCCGCGATCGCGCCTCTGAAGGAACTTGGCGGCCTGAGCGCGCTGACGATCATGAGCCCGCAGGTCACCGACGCGGCCCTCGAACACATCAAGGGTTTGAACAATCTGTCGATGCTGTTCCTCACAAGCTCCAAGGTCGGCGACAAGGGCCTCCCGAGCCTGAAGGGGCTCAAGAACCTCCAGGTTCTCGCCCTCAGCAAGACCGAGGTGACCGACGCCGGCCTCGACTCGCTCAAGGATCTGAAGGGGCTCAAGTCGGTCTACCTGATCGGCACCAAGGTGACCCCGGCCGCCATCGAGAAGTTCAAGCAGAGCGTCCCCGGCGTGGCCGTCTATCGGTAAGACGGGACACAAGCGCAATCGAAGCGAACATGGGGACGGGCTCGGCGATACGTCGCCAGCCCGTCCTTTTTTCGTGTCATGCAGCCCCATCTTCCTGAGATCCGCCCCAGTTCGGACGATCAAGGGACGGTCAAGCGGCCGGGGCGGAAGTCGAGGAAGTGAAACTCCGCGCGGAATCCGGCCCCCTTGGGGCTGCAGGCGTAAGGGCCGCAGGCGATCGTCGGGGCACCTCGCCGTTCCAGAAGCGGGGCCATGCGGATCTGCCGCCAATCCAGGCCGTCGAACGAGGCATCGACGAGGCAATCGTCCCCTTCCAGCCGGACCCGGAACCAGAGGTCCAGCACCTCGCGCGGGATGTGCTGGGTGGACCAATCCGAGTAGCCCGCGTTGGTGACCACCGCCCCCAGGACGCCGGGGCCCTCGGGCTCATACTCGACCGATGTCTTGAGCCAGCAATTCGGCGAAACCCGGACCATCAAGCCGGCCTGGTCGTACTGGTGCTTCGGCCGCAAGGCGACCCTGGTCGTGAGGACGAAGTCTCCGGAAGCCCGGGCGTGGAGGAAGTGGCCGTTGTCCGCCTCGAAGCCGTAATGGGTCTTCCGCCAGAAGTCGGTTTCCGCGTCGGGTTCGATCCAGAGACAGGGCAGGGCGGTGTCGATCCCCCAACGTGTCGGCTCGCAGTGCCATTGCAGGGCGGGGCTCAGCTCGGGCCGGTCGAAGCGTTCGAGGAACGGGGGGTCGATCATCTGCCATGAGCTCCGGGGGCCGACCCTCTCGCCACGCCACACTCTCCACATCACGACAGCAGGAACTCCAGGTCATCGCGGGTGAGGCTGGAGATGAGCCGATTGTCGGCGTTGAGGATGGCGTCGGCGAGGTCGCGTTTCTTCTGCTGGAGTTCGAGGATCTTTTCCTCGACGGTGTTCCGGCAGATGAGGCGATAGGCGAACACATGCTGGGTCTGGCCGATCCGGTGGGAGCGGTCGATGGCCTGGGCCTCGACGGCGGGGTTCCACCAGGGGTCGAGCAGGTAGACGTACTCGGCGGCGGTGAGGTTGAGCCCGAGGCCGCCGGCCTTGAGGCTGATGAGGAAGATCGGGCAACTCTCGTCGGTCTGGAACCGCTCGACACGCGCCGCGCGGTTGCGGGTGCGGCCGTCGAGGTATTCGTAGGTCAGGCCCTCGGCTTCGAGCCGCTCGCGGACGATCGCCAGGAAGCTCGTGAACTGCGAGAAGACCAGGACCTTGTGCCCCTCCTCGACGACTTCGAGGATCGAGGGGATCAGCATGTCGAGCTTGGCGCTGGGGAGCTCGGCATGCTCGGCGCTGATGAGCCCCGGATGGCAAGACGCCTGGCGGAGCCGGAGCAGGGCTTCGAGGACCTCGATCTTGGAGCGGTCGAGCTCGGCGGCGTCCTTCCGCAAGAGGGCGTCGCGGTAGTGGGCGCGCAGCTCGTCGTAGAGCTTGCGCTGCTCGGGGTCCATGTCGCAGTAGAGGGTCTGCTCGGTCTTGTCGGGGAGGTCGTCGACGACCTGCTGCTTGGTCCTGCGGAGGATGAACGGCTTGAGGGCCTTGGCCAGCAATTGCCGCTCGGACTCGTCGAGCCCCGCGCCGGTGCCGCTGCTGAATTTCTTGAAGACCGAATCGGCGCCGAGCATCCCCGGGTTGAGGAACTCGAAGAGGGACCAAAGCTCGCCCAGGTGGTTCTCGATCGGCGTGCCGCTGATGGCCAGGCGATGCCGCGCCTTGAGGAGCCTCGCGGCCTTGGCCGACTGGCTCTCGGCGTTCTTGATCGCCTGGGCCTCGTCGAGCACGACGTAGTCGAAATCGATCTGGTTCAGCTCGGCGATGTCGGTGCGGAGGGTGCCGTAGGTGGTGATGATCAGGTCGTGCTCGCCGAATTTGGCGCGGAGGGCGTGGCGGCCCGGCCCGGTGTAGTCCAGGACCCGAATCCTCGGCGTGAACTTCTGGGCCTCCTGATGCCAGTTGAAGACCAGGGAGCGGGGGACCACCACCAGGGTCGGTCCCTTGGCCTGGCGGCGGAACCGCCTCCGCTGCAACAGGGCCAGCACCTGGATCGTCTTGCCGAGGCCCATGTCGTCGGCGAGGATGCCGCCGAAGCCGAACCGCTGGAGATAGTCGAGCCAGCCGAGCCCTTCCCGCTGATAGGGGCGCAGCTCGCCGTGGAAGCCGGGGGGCGAATCGATCGGCTGGATCCCCTCGAACTTCCGCAGGTTCTCGCGGACCCGCTCGAACGCCTCGTCGACGCGGATCTCGGGCTGCGAGGCGAGCAATGCGTCCAGGATGCCCGCCTGCGCGGTCGAGAACCGGAGCGAGCCGCTGTCGGAGGTCCCCAGCTCGGCGATCAGGCCATATTTCTTGAGCCATTCCTCGGGGAGCATCCCCATCGAGCCGTCCCCCAGCTCGATCATCGACTCCCCCCGCTCGACGGCCGAGAGCAACTCGGGGAGGCTCACGTTGCGCACACCGTAGTCGATGCCTCCGTCCAGCTCGAACCAGTCGATGTTCGTCGTGACGGCCATCTTGAATTCGCCCGCGGCGCGGATCAGCTTCCCTTCGGCCTCGACCCGCCAGCCGGCCAGCACCAGTTCCTTGGTCACCTGGGAGAGCCGCTTGGCGGGGAGCTCCAGGGTCCCCGGTTCGAGCCTCGGGTCCTTGGCCTCGCGGAACCCGAGTTCGAAGAGCTTCACGTCGGCGGCGCTCTCGGTCTTCGGGTCGCGGCGGATCACCACGGCATGCTCGGTCGAGACCGCCAGGGGGGTGGTGCGGCCGGCAGGGATCACGGCCCCTTCGTAGTCGAACTCCAGCTCGCCGATCAGCTTGTCGGCCCCGAGCCCCCAGTTCTGCCGGGGGGTCCGGAGCGTGAGCGAGGGGCGGGGCTTGGAGTTGATCTCATCGAACGGGATCGATTCGACGAGCTCGGAAGGGGGCACGCGCGTCTCGGCGAGAATCCGGCCCAGCATCAGGTCTTGCTGCGGCTCGACGAAGGTGATTTCCTTCTCATAGCGGAGCCGGATGATCCAGGGCATCACCCCCAGGTCGTCGAACCGGGCGGCTCGCCCCACCCCCAGGACGAGGAGCCCCGGCAGCAACACCAACGGCTCGGAGAGATCCATGCGGTCCTTGCTCCGGCGGATCCAGCCGCGCCAGGCCCATCGCTTGCCCCCCATCTCGGATCGGAGGTCGAGGCTGAATCGCCAGGGCTGGCCGTCGTCCCAGCGGATAGTCGGGGGATCATCCTCCCCTTCGGTGCGGCGGAGCCGGAGCCGCCCCGTGCGCGCCAGCCGCTCGACCAGCGAGACCTGATCCTTGCGGAGGATGAACCGGCGGGTGCCGCGCAGCTCGGAATTCGTCGGCCGGCGCGCGGGGAGCCGCCTGGCGGGCTCGGCCGAGGCGCCGTTGGCGGGGGCCGGCTCGCCATTCCCCTCGCCTTCGGGAACCTCCGCGTTCGCCGCGACATTCGCGGCCGAGCTTGCCGCGGAGCTCGTGCTTGGCGTCATGGCCGGCGCGTACAGGGCCTGGGGAGACATCCCTTGCGCCTCGTCCAGGAGTGCCAGGATCAGCCGGTCCTCGGGGTCGTACTTCACATGGGCCGCGCGGGGGGCGTACCACCAGGGGCGGAGGGGTCCCCACTCGCCGGTGGGCTTGCGCTGACGGCGAGCCAGGTCGATGACGACCTGGTTCTGGGCGAG
>CALKTZ010000517.1 GCA_937997355.1 uncultured Planctomycetales bacterium
CGTTTACGGGCCTGGCATCGCCGAAGCCCGCGAGCCGAACGACATCGGCCTTGCCATCAAGACGGGGCACGCCGCGATTCGTGACGGACGCAAGAAAATATTTTCGCATCATCACCAACTCGCATCGGGATCTCACACGCGCATGCGACGCAGGCGTGTGACGCACGGGCGCGGCACGCGAGAGCGGGCATCACGCACGCAAGACAGAGGGGGTGGGCATGGCGACGGGCGAGACGGGACAAGGGCGCGGGCGAAGGGGGAGGTCCCCCAATGCGAGCGGGTGGACCATTAATATCCCCGCTCCGGAGTTTTTGAGCCCCTTATGCGTTTGGGCCAAGATGTGGCGGGGCTTGATGGGGCAAGGGATTGCGAGCGGGGGGATCGGTTCGATGCATATCGATGCCCGGTCGGATACGAGGTTGACGCGGACGACATGGCTTCGAGGCCGCTGATCACGTCGCTTCATCCTCCGGCTTCTTACGCCTCGGGCCTTTCGGTTTCGTGGTCGGCTTCGGGGGTTTCTGCCGGGATTTCTCCAGCCGCCTGGCTTCTTCGACGGCGTGGTCAAAATCGCTCGTGGGCCGGGTTGCTTCGAGGTGTCGGCGTTCGCCGTCGAACTTGTCGAATTCGCGGTGGGCGTGTTCCTCGGCGAGCTGGTGAGAGACCTTGCCGAAGTGCTTCAGGATGTTCCGCTCGTTGAACCGGAGGAAGCCGTCGAGGTTGTGTACCCAGTCGGCCATGTGCATCGTCCGTCGGCGTTGCGCCTGATCCTCGGCGTAGTCGAGGTACATGGTGACGATCCGGTTCAGCGCCGAGATTTCCTCTTCGGTCAGGTAGTTCTTGGCGATGCACCGTCGCCCTTGCGGATCTTCCCCTTGGGGCCGTTCTTCCAGGTCGTCAGGCCCATGTTCGGCTTCGAGGCGTCGGCGCGTTTCTGGACGATCTCGGCGGCGGTGTGGCCGTGGATCGCCCAGTGCAGCTTGTTCTGAACGGTGGCGAAGAAGTTCAGCGTGATCTCGGCCTTCGGGTCGTAGTCGATGCTGGTGGCGTAGATGTCGGTGATCTTCTGGTAGAACCGGCGTTCCGATGCCCGGATGTCCCGGATACGCTCCAGCAACTCCTCGAAGTAGTCGCCGAATGCGGTCGGCCCCTCCTTGAGCCGCTCGTCGTCGAGGACGAAGCCCTTGATCAGGAGTTCCCGGAGTTGAGTCGTCGCCCATTGGCGGAATTGTGTGCCCCGGATCGATCGCACGCAGTAGCCGACCGCCAGGATGGCGTCGAGGTTGTAGTGGTCGACCAGGCGATTGACCTGCCGGTCCCCCTCGGTCTGAACTATCCGGAATTTCCGGATAGTTGCCCCCGGATCGAGTTCGCCTTCTTCGTAGATGTTGACGAGGTGTTCGCTCGCCGTCTTGACGGAGACGTCGAACAATTCGGCGATGAGCCTCTGATTGAGCCAGACCGTCCCGTCCTGGATGCGGACCGAGAGGCGGACGTTGCCGTCCTCGCTCGTGTAGAGCAAGAACTCGCCCCCCGGCACAGGCAGATTGGCACTCATAATCGGACGGCCCCCTTTCCTTGAGGAGTTGACGACGGGATGTCTTCCTCATGACTATCAACTCCCGGCGATTTCGTGAAGCAGGGAATGGAATCGCCTTCGGGGGAAGGCCCCAATTTCATGTGATGGCCATGTGATTTGGAAAGGCCGAATCTCGCGAGAAGCCCCGAATGGAAGACGGCAACTGATTAAATAGAAACAACTTATATCGCGTCCTGCTGGTGTGTTTCATGTGATCGTCATGTGCGGAACGATTCGCGACTGAACGCCGGGGTCGTCATCGAATCGGCGGTGATGCTCATCTTCCCTTCCTTCACGGCTTTGAGTTCGGTGTCGTCTCCAGTCTTCTCCGCGTGATCAATGACTGCCCTGGCGCTGCTGACTTTCCGAGGAGAGATCCCCACGAGTTCGGCCGTCACTTCATGGGATTTTGGATTATCAAAGTTGCAACCTTGCAACTTTGATTTTGCCTCCTCGCTCTTGCGGTCTCCCCCACGCGACTTCCTCTTATCCACGGCGATGATGCAGGAGATGGTCTCG
>CALKTZ010000518.1 GCA_937997355.1 uncultured Planctomycetales bacterium
CCCAGCCAATGCCCAGGGGGGCGGGGGGGACCTCGATTATTTCACCCTCAGCAGCGGCTTCATCGAGGAGTTCACCGATGTCGCCTTCAAGCTGAAGAAGGGGAGCATCTCCGAGCCCGTCCTGACCCCTTACGGCTGGCACCTGATCCAGGTCACCGACCGCAAGGAAGGCAAGCAGCCCGACTTCGAGCAGAACAAGCCCTACATCCCCCAGGCCTACGCCGGCGAGCTTCAGAAGACTCTCCTCGAAGCCGAGCGGAAGAAGGCCAAGATCGAAGTGAAGCCGATGCCCAAGGACCTCTTCCCGTCCGCCCCGGCTCCGATCGCCCCGGCCCAGACCAAGGGCGCGGCCCCGAAGCCCTGATGGCTTCCTCTCCGAGAACACTCCTCCGTCAAGCAGAAACGGGATGGCCAGAAGGGCCATCCCGTTTCGCATTGGCGCAAGCAACTCAGGCCGGGAGGTCGGAGAGATCAAGCCGCCCCTGATCGCGCAGCTCGACGAATCGTCGGTAAGTTTCGGCGATGCCGTCGCGGAGCGAGGTAGGCTTCAACGGCCCGATGTGCGACTGGAGCCGGGCATCGTCGAGGTCGGGGGCGATCGGCAACTGACGGTCGCCGTGGGTGACCAGATTTCTCGATTCCGGCGCCACCTCGGCCAGCGCCGACGCGAACGACTCGATCGATTCCACCGCTCCCCGGACGTTGAACACCTCGGCCCCTTCGAACGGATGCGTGAGCGCCCGCAGGAACGTGGCCGCCACATCGCCGACGTACTGGAGGTCCTGCCTGCCACCGTAGCTGATCTGGTAAGGCCGGTTCACCGCGACCGACTTGATCGCCTTCGTCGGCTCGCTCGTCATGCCGAAGTCTCGGCCGACGCCGTAGACCGTCCAGGGGCGTAGTCCGATGCTGGTGATCCCCTGGTCGAGCCAGTAGACCTTGGCGTTCAGCTCGTTGCACACCTTGAAGGCGCCGTAGTGGGTCAACGGCGAGAGGCGGACCAAGTCGCCGAGCGGGCCGTTCGCATCGGCATTGGGGGGGCCGTGGACGGCGGCCGAGCTGGCATACACCACGCGCCGAACCTGGTCCTTGAGCGCCGCGGCGGTCTCGAAGACAGCCAGGGTGCCGATCACGTTGACCGTGGCCCCGAGGATCGGATTGGCGCGGCAGGTGGGGGTCTGCAAGCCGGCGAGGTGGAGGATGTGGGTCGCCTCGACCTTCTCGACGGCGGCCCGGACACTCTTCAAATCGGCGACATCGCCCGGCACGAAATGGACCCGACGGGCCGATTCCCGGTCCAGGATCTGGTCGAGCCGGTGAGTATCTTCCTTGAGGTCGTAGATCCAGACTTCTTCCCCCTGGTCGATGAGCTGCTTGGCCACCCACGACCCGATGCAGCCGTAGCCGCCGGTCATCAGAACGCGCACGCGGACATCTCCTTGCTGTGTCGAATGGAGTCTCGAACCCGAATTCGGATTCGATTTTCGACATTTGCCGGGGGGGAAACAAGGCGACGGAGCCCGAGTTTCTCCGATTCCCTCGCGCGATCGTCGCCGGCCCGCTCCGGTTTTTGATTCAGGGATCCAAATCCGACTCGTGCAAACCAAACCGGAATCGAGACATCTCGACAAACGTGCAAACGTCCCCTTGACATGAGGATGACGGCAAAGTAAAGGTTTAGGATGCTTGCGGTGACTCAGGGGCCGCCAGAGGGGCGGAACCCGGCACAATCAAGGGAAATGCGATCGTCTCCTTGTCGCCGGCAAGGTGGATCTCGTCCCTCGAAGGTGAGCATTCCCGACCTAGGTTTTCGTCCCGGAGGATGTGGCTATCGGACCGATCGACAGGGGTTTTCGAGTGAATGAACAGATCCGCATTTCCCCCGTGCGGGTCATCAATGCTGAAGGCGTGATGCTCGGCGTGATGCCGACCAGCAAGGCGATGGAGTCTGCCCGCGAAGCGGGCATGGATCTGGTCGAGGTTGCGCCGCCGGTCTGCAAGATCATCGACTATGGGAAGTTCAAATACACTCAAAAGAAGAAGCTGTCGAAGCAGAAACAGCACCAGGTCCAGGTGAAGGAGATTCGGGTCCGCCCCAAGACGGGGGATCATGACATCGAAGTGAAGGTGAAGCGCGCGCGCGAATTCCTGGACAACAAGGATAAGGTCCTGGTCAACGTGATGTTCCGCGGCCGAGAGCTGGCGCACATCGACGAAGGCCGCCGGGTGATGAACGAAGTGCTCGCCCTCCTGGACGATGTCGCGAAGGTCGAGAAGACCCCCTCGATGGAAGGTCGGAGGATGACGGCCATCGTCGCCCCCCGAGTCGGCGGAGCATCCTGAGCCCTGGTCTTGCCGGGGGGCCGGTCGATTCCCAATCGATTCGGCCCGCGCCTGGTTCCACCCCCTCCCTCCCGATGATTGACCTTGAAGCCGGCGGATCGCCCCTCCCCGCCTCCGATGGGCCGTCCCCTCCACGGCCCGCGATCGTCGGCTACCGATTTCAATCTGAAAACCGATCGGGCGGAACCGTGTTCCTCCCGCTTGTCGCACGACCGCGAAAAAATCCCGATATCGCCGGATCGAAGACTTTTTGGCGGACCCGCTGGACGGCGGGGGGTGTGGTTTGTTATCTTGATCGGCTCGCCTCATCGCGTCAGGGAACCGTGGAAGATCACGCTCAAGCGGTCCTCCGGTCCCTTTCCTCGGTCCGATCGCTCCGCGCGGGACGTCGGCCGGGAATCCCCTGGTTTGATGACGAGGGCCGAAGTCTCGCGCGGGTCCCCCAGGATCACCCCAACGCCGGGAGGCGTGGGCGGTGACGGATCGACCGATTAAGGAATGCGTGATCATGCCTAAGCTGAAGACCCACAAAGGGATGAAGAAACGGTTCAAGATCTCGGCGACGGGCAAAGTCTCGCACAAGCGATGCGGCTCGTCTCACTTGATGAGCCACAAGAGCGGCAAGCAGGTTCGCCGGCTGCGGAAGAAGAGCTTCCTGCACATCTCGGCCGAGAACCGGCGGATTCGCAATGCGCTGCTCACCCGGCAGTCCAGCAACCCGCTCCTCGTCGAGACCGAGAAGCTGATCGCCCAGGCCGAAAAGGGCAAAGAGACCGAGAAGGCCGCTTCTTGAACCCGATCGTCTGACGATCGAGCCGATCGCCCCGAGGCCGCTGTCCGAGCGGAGGTCGGCAATCCCAAGCTTGTTATTCGACTGATCGCCGGTGCGCCGGTCGCGCACCCCATCTTCTGCGTGAGTGAGAGAGTACGATGCGCGTTACGAATGGTTCGCCCAGGAACAAGTCCAAGAAACGGCTGTTCAAGGCGGTGAAGGGTTTCGTCGGCGGCCGTCGCCGCCTCCTGCGTTCGGCCAAGGAGACCCTCGTCCGGGCGGGCATGTTCGCGTTCCGCGATCGCCGGGCCAAGAAGCGAGACTTCCGCCGCCTCTTCATCACCCGCGTCAGCGCGGCCGCCGAGATGCGTGGACTCCGCTACAGCCGGCTGATCCATGGCCTGAAGCTGGCCAACATCGGCCTCGATCGCAAGAGCCTCTCCGAGCTCGCCATCCACGATCCGGAAACTTTCGACGCGATTGTCGCGAAGGTGCGGACGGAGTTGGACAAGGCCGACCAGGCCGTCAAGGCCCGCTTCCAGGCCAAATCGGCCTGATCGACTCTTCCGGCCTCTCGAACGAAGATCACGCGAATCCCCCCTCCCGCTCGATCCGGTCCGGTCAAAAGCCGGCCTCTTTCAACCGGGAGGATTGTGGGATTTTCGCGCATTTTCGGCCGAGGGAAATTCCGAGAGCGGCAGGGTCGTATGTCCACCGTCGAGCAGCCCCCCTTCTCAATTGCATCGAAGATAAAAACATGTCCCCCCTCTCGGAGGGGGGATCAAGGGGGGAGTTCTTCGATGCGAAGCCTTCGCCTCATCCACCCCCCGTAGCCCCCCTCGTCAAGGGGGGCGGATGGTTAACGGGCTCGGGCGACGGCTTTGCAATCGAGCCTCGATCCCGCTCAACACGTACTCCGCACTCATGCGGAGCAAAGACAGATCAGGCAAAATCCGAGCCTCTCTTCCCGAGCGATCGACAACCACCATGAGCGCCGCCGACTCGCTGGAAACCGCCCTGGCCGATCTGGAAGCCCTCGAAAAGCGAGGGCTTTCGGCTTTTGGAGGCGCGGCCGATGCCGACGCCATCGAGGCCGTTCGGATCGAATTCCTCGGGCAGAAGCAGGGGCAACTCAAGTCCGCTCAGGAGCGGCTCAAGGCGTTGGAGCCGTCAGCCAAGCGGGTCTATGGTCAGCGGTTCAACGCGACCAAGCAGGCGCTGGAAGCGGCGCACGCCGAGGGGAAGCTCCGGCTCGCGAGCAAGGGGGAAGTGCAGGGGGGGATCGACGTCACCCTCCCTGGGCTCTTGCCGAGGCTCGGCCATCGTCACCCCCTGACGCAGACCGCCGCCGAGCTGATCGACATCTTCGGCCGGTTCGGCTTCGCCGTGGCGCGAGGCCCGGAAGTCGAGGATATCCGGCACAATTTCGACGCCCTCAATATCCCGGCGTCCCACCCCGCCCGGGACCCGCTCGACAACTTCTATCTGTCGGATTCGACCATGCTGCGGAGCCAGACCAGCACGGTCCAGATCCGGGTCATGGAAAACCAGCCCCCCCCCGTGCGGGTCATCGCGATCGGCCGGGTCTATCGGCCGGATACGGTCGATGCGACCCACTCCTTCATGTTCCACCAGATTGAAGGGTTGATGGTCGCCAAGGGGGTGACGATGGCCGATCTCAAGACGGTCCTACGCCTCTTCGCCCGCAGTTATCTGGGGCAGGACGTGAAAATTCGGTTCCGCCCCTCGTTCTTCCCGTTCACGGAACCGAGCGTCGAAGTCGATATGCTCTGGCACGGCGGCGACCGTTGGGTTGAAATGGGGGGAGCGGGGATGGTCGATCCCAACGTCTTCCGCGCAGTTGGCTACGATCCCGATGAGGTTTCGGGATTTGCCTTTGGGCTGGGGATCGAGCGGCTCTGCATGCGTCGGCACGGGATCGACGATATCCGGCTGCTCTACCAGAACGACGTCCGATTTTTGAGCCAATTCTAGGACTCCCCGCACGGGCGTCCGCCCGCGGAAGGCGCCATTCTCGACGGGTGCCGCCGCCCGATATCGCGTGTCGACGAAGAGCCACACACAATGGAAACCGATGTAACCAAAGTAGTCGTGACGCAGACTCCGGATTCCACGTCGGTCCAGGTCCACCACCGAGACTTCTCGGAGATTCGGGCCCAGGGAGGATCGGTGCGGGAAGCCTGCGAAATCCTGCTCAACCATCTCTCCCGGGCGCTGGATACCGCGTTGACCGATTGGCGGCGCGACACGATCAACAAGGCCATTGCCGACGTCAACGCCTTCAACAGCAGCCAGGGGAGCTAGGCGTACCGACGCCATCGCGCCATGACATCC
>CALKTZ010000519.1 GCA_937997355.1 uncultured Planctomycetales bacterium
CGCGGTCGCCATGCGCCGGTTCGAGCAGTTCCAGGCATTGCAGAAGGAGGCGTCAGACCTCAAGCAGGCGCTCGAGGACCGGAAGACGATTGAGAAAGCCAAAGGCGTCCTCATGAAGAAGGCGGGGCTCGACGAGGGCGACGCCTTCCGCCGCCTCCAGAAACTTGCGAGCGACAAGAATAAGAAGCTCGTCGAGATCGCTCGCATTATCCTCACGGCCGAGGAGGCGTACGGAGGCACCTGAGTCTCCCGACGACTGCTACGCCCGCGTCCATTCCGTCGGGTCTCGGCCCGCTCCTCGATGTGGGCTTCGGCGTAGACGAACGACTTGAACTTCTCGACGCGATTGAGGATCGTCTGGATACGCATCCTGGGACTCTCCCGGCCTTGATGAAGCGTGGTAACTCCATCATCTCCGAGGAACGTCCCAGGGTGCGATCTATCCCCTCAAAAAGCCATTCACGCACCCACGGTTTCTGCGGGAGAGCCTTATTTCTAGGTAACTCCAACGTCATCGAGACGTCTTCGCCACCCGAGTGATTGGCAGCCGATCCGAACTCAAAATCCGGTCCTGGTAACAGGGTGTGGGTTCAAGTCCCACCTTCGGTATTCAGGTCTCAAGCCAAATCTATTTTTCTTATCATCGCCAAATACTCATCCATGCCGGCGGGTGATTCCCTTGGAACCACCGACCGCCCTTTTTCCGTTCCAAGCGTCGTCGAATTCAAATGATCGAGGCGTGAAGTCAACGATCGCACCGATGACATCGCTCACGGCGATTGGTAGCCTTGGGAAAATCTCAATCCCCAGGAGCCCTTCATGATCCTCTTCCTGCTCGCCCTCGCGGCATTCGCCCCTGAAGGTCAATCCGATGTACGCGTCATGAGCTTTAACATCCGCTACGGGACCGCAGACGACGGTCCGAACTCATGGAATCGCCGGAAAGACTTTCTGATCGAGACCATCAAGGCATTCCATCCCGACCTGCTCGGGACCCAGGAAACGCTTGCGATGCAGCGCGATGACCTGGCGACCGGCTTGAAAGGTTACGGCATGCTCGCCGCCGGCCGGGATGACGGCAAAGAAGCGGGGGAGATGATGGCCCTCTTCTACCGCGAATCGCGATTCGAGAAGTTGGACGGCGGCCATTTCTGGCTCAGTGAAAACCCCGACAAACCCGGCAGCAAGAGCTGGGACAGTTCCCTGCCGCGGATGGTGACCTGGGTCAAGCTCCGCGATCGAATCTCCCCGGAAGCTGCGCCGATCGCTTTCTTTAACACGCACTTCGACCATCGCGGGCCACGCGCACGCCTGGAATCGGCGAATCTGATTCGACGCAAAATCGAAGAACTCGGGAAAGGATGTCGCATCATCGTGACCGGCGACTTCAACAGCGCCGAGGCACGAGCCCCTTACAAGGCCCTGTTCGCCGAGGGACTCCGCGATACGTACCGTGTCGCCCATCCGGACAAGACCGAGGGAGAAGGGACCTTCCCCAACTTCCGGGCCGGCGTCACGGAGGGCTCGCGAATCGATTGGATCGGCTGCTCAAAGGAATGGGAGGTTAAAGAAGCCTCGATCGACCGCACCTCCCGCGACGGCCGAACTCCCTCCGATCATTACCCGGTCAACGCCGTCCTGCGACCATCTCCTTGAAAGGGCCGGATCGTGCCGCGTTCTCCCGAAACGGATCCGCCGAAACATCCGAGAAAAGCGGGAATGCTTCCGAATCTTATCGGAGCCATCGAGAACTCGACGCAAGCTCAATCGTCGGCGGAGTTGGAGCCGGCAGTCCATCTCCCTGACCTTGCGGTCATGGGGCGGTATGCACGTGCGACGCGTCCGGACGTTTCGTCCTCACTGTGCAGCGGCGGGGCGAATCGTTCTCTTCTCATCATACGCGACCGAAGCCAGCGGAGACTCGAACGATCCCGCGATTGATAGGCAAACAAGAAGAGCAATCCGGCGATGATCGCCAGTGAGATGATCCCATCCTGGGAATTCAGGCCTCTCCTGGGAGGGATCGAGGCGTTCAGCGCGGAACCGATGGATCGAATTCCCCGTTCGAGCGCCTGATCGAATTCGCCCGCTTCGAGCGGTTCGAGGAAGGCGCGTCGAATCCGCTCGCGATCCTGATCGGTGAGCCGACTTATCGGCCCACTCCGCGCGGCGACGACGCCGACTTCGCGTTCTTCCCGGGCCAGCAGGATGTAAAGTTGTTGAGACCTGGCCATGCGTGCCCGCTGATGCGCGACATCGGCAATCCAGGCGCCATTGAGCGACTTGGTCGTTTCGACTCGGATCGGGATGGGTTGGTCGTTTCGAAGTCGCCGTGCCGCATCCAGGGCGCGGCTGACCGCATCAGGAGTGAAAACACCGGCACGATCCAGGATTTCCGGCCGAGTGTCGAAGGCTCGCCGGGAGGCGAGAAAGCCCGGCACCGTCTCCATGTCCCAGTGCGATTGCGCGAACAGGATCCAGGGGACGACGGTTAAGATACCGAACGACGCCCACATTTCGATTTCCTCCGATCAATGAAAAGGACCCGCGAAACAATTCCACGAGCGGCCGCGCGCCTCTCGCCCGGGGATCACGTCGCGTCCTTCCTCGATTTGCGACCGGGCTCATTCCGTTCGAGATAGGCTTTCAGGACGACCGCGCTGTTGTGCGTCTTATCGCGGGATGCGTAGACGAACGTCACGGGGCCGTCGCGACACTTCTCTCGGAGTTCGTCCAGGCTTTTTTGATTCGCGTGAAGCTCGGCCACGTAACGCTTCTTGAATTCATCCCAACGATCCGGGATATGATTGAACCACCGGCGGAGTTCCGGGCTGGGTGCGACATCCTTGATCCAGAGATCAACTTCGGCGCGTTCCTTGGAAAGTCCTCTCGGCCAGAGACGCTCCACTAAAATCCTCGGCCCATCGTCCGGACTCGGCTCCTCATAGACGCGCTTCAATCGAATCGGCCCCATGGAATTCGCTCCGGCGATGCGCCCGTAAGCATTTGGCGGGATCCGCCTCGTCGGCGCGGCCGATCTCCTGGGGAGAGGCCGGAGATCGATCGCGGTCGACGAGGCGAATCGGCCCAGAACCTGGATTGCGGTCTTCTACCATCTTGATCTGATGGATCGAAGACATCCAGTTCGAGGGTTCACGCCTGGAGCGGACGATGCTGCCCCTTCCGTTTCAGCTCACGCCGGACGGCCGACCTGACTCGCTTCGCCGCATCGGCGATCAGCGCGAACGGGTTGTCCCCCGCCCCCTTCACCAGCACCTGCCCCCGAGGAATCAATTCGACCGCGATGCTGCAGGATTTATCGACTCCGCCGCGAGGACCGTTGACGTCGGTCATCCGGAGCGATAGGCGCTGGATTCTCGCGGCGAAACGCCCAAGGGCGTTCTTCAATTGCCGCTCGATATGGGCCTTGAGTCCGTCATCGAGTTGATAATTGACGCCGCGTACTTCGAGTTGCATGGCTCAGCCTCCAAATCGAAAATACCTTAACAGACCTGGCTGCCTCTTGATGCGCCCGCCGAACGGCCATCGATGCCGTCGGCTTCAGGTGACGGTGGGAAAAACTCCGGGCGGCCGAGAACGACGGGTCGTCCGAATCGCCCTGACCTCGGCAATCGCCTGCTCCACGGCGGCCCGTTCGCGGCCGAGCACGCATTCGAGGCCGCGTGTCAATTGCGTGATCAATCGGGATGCCGCATCGGCCAGCGAGCGGCCCTCGCCGCGAATCTCCGGAAAACGGCGATGATAGATTTCGGTGTGGCGGATATGGTTCCAATATCCATCCGTCACCACGATCATGCTTTCCTTGTTGCTGTTCACGGATGAACCTCTTGACGTAAATCCCTGGAATGACCGCTTGCCTCGGCGGATTTCGCCCCTTGCCGCATCCTCGGCCCGACAGGGGCGACCGGCCCGCCGATCTTCCGGCATCGATTCAGCGATTCGGACCAGTCGTAACCCCTGCGAGCCAGCCTGAGTACCGTCTCGGCCTCGACGTCGCGACTCGTCAATGCGCCGAGTCCCGGCGATCGGGTTGTTGTCATTTCGTCCGTTTCGATGGTTCGCTTTGCGGAAGCGGGCTCTAAGCCACGGCCTCCTGGCCCATGAGTCGCGAGAGTTCCCAAAGTCTCACCGTGCCGTCGAGGCTCCCCGAGGCCAGCAACTTTCCCTCGGGTGAGAACGCCACGGTATACACGTTCCCGGTGTGCCCGTGGAGCGAAGCCAGCTGGTTGCCATTCGTCGCATCCCAGAGCATGATCGCGTGATCGTGGGAGCCGGTCGCGACGAGGCTGCCGTCGGGAGAAAAGGCGACCGCCGCCACCCAACCCTCGTGCCCCTGAAGCGTCGCGCGTTCCGATCCCGACCGGACATCCCAAAGCCTGGCGGTACGGTCGAATCCGCCCGAAACCAGGGTCGTCCCATCCGGGGAATAGGCGATCGCCACGATCCCGTGCTTGTGCCCGAAGAACTCGGTCAGCGTCGCGGGCTGCTGCCGGGTGAGATCCCAGATTCGGATCTCTCCCATCGGCTCGACTTCCGACGACTCCGACATCGCCGGCACTCGACCAGACGCCGCGGCCAACGTACGGCCGTCGGGTGAGAATGCGATCGACCAGATCGGATCCTGGTGCCCTTCCAGGCTCGCGAGCTTACGGCCCGTGGCCACATCCCAGAGCATGACGGTCCTGCTGTCCCCGCTCGCCGTCGCCAGGGTCCGGCCGTCGGGTGAGAACGCGATCGCATCGAGCTTTCCGCTCGCTCGTATCAGCTCGCGTCCGGGGGCTTCGCCTCCGGCCCACAATGTCACGGCACCGAAGAGTGCGCCATCGAACCCGGTGCCGAGGCCCGCAATCGCTCGACCGTCCGGCGTGTAGGCAATCGCCTCGACCTCGTCCCAATCGCCCCGCAACGTTCGCTTGAGCTTGAGCCTCCCATTTCGGACATCCCAGAGCTTGATCGTCCCATCCCAGCTCCCGCTGGCAAGAGTCAGACCGTCGGGTGAAAACACGACCGAGGTCACGACGCTACTGTGGGCGGCCTGCTGGCCAGTCCGTGGTTTGTTCTGGATCGTGAGCAACATGGTTGAAATCCTTATCCTTCCAGAGTCGAGCTGCCCGTTCAGAATACGCGCAGCGCCATCCCCTGCCCCCTTTCGAGCGGCATCGTTCGAGAATCCCTTGCCGACGGACACCATCGGCAGAAGCGTCTCGGACAACCTGGATTGGCGAAAATCTCTCGTCCGCGAGGAGGTTTACCGTGATGTGAACCGGCGGACGAAATAACCATTAAGCGATTGTCGTGCCAGAACGAAGCCGACGATGATCCTCGTTCACCACAATCAGCTTTAAGTCCCACCAAGACTAGGACTTAACCGCGACTCAAATCTCGGCAAGACCAATCGAGATCAGCCAGGTTGATCATCCGTGAGGATCGGGGGGGTGGTTGCCCGA
>CALKTZ010000520.1 GCA_937997355.1 uncultured Planctomycetales bacterium
CATCCCGGCCTCGCGAAGAAGCGGCGCGGTGCGATACCGGCATGTCAATTCGCCAGGATCGCCGACAGGGACTCGATCTCGGCCGGTTTGACGAGATGATGGTCGAAGCCGGCCTCGATCGACCGTCGGCGGTCGTCATCCTGCCCCCATCCGGTCAGGGCGATGAGCATCATCTCCTTCCCCCAGGGGCAGCTCCGGATCTGCCCGGCGATTTGGTAGCCGTCGAACCCGGGCAGGCTGATGTCGATGAAGGCCAGGTCGGGGCGGAACGCCTCGGCCGCCTCGACCGCCTGACTCCCATGATAGACGGCCCGCACATCGTGGCCGAGGACGCGGAGCATCCTCGCCAGGCTATCGGTGGAATCGCGATAGTCATCGACGACCAGGATTCGCCACCGATGCGATCCGCCCGCATCGCCCCGGCATCTCGCCGAAGCCGGGACCGCGACATCCCCGGCCGGGGCCTCATCGGGAATCAGGGGGAGCCTCACGACGAACCGACTCCCCCGGCCGAGCCCTTCGCTGTGGGCCTCCACGCGGCCTCCGTGCATCTCGACCAGCCGCCGGACGAGCGCCAGGCCAATCCCCATCCCCCCCTGAGATCGGTCGAGCGAACGATCGGCCTGGGTGAACATGTCGAAAATCCGGGGGAGCATCTCGGCGCGAATCCCCTCGCCATCGTCCTCGACGGTCACCACCGCCTCGCGATCAGTCCGGGTCGCGCTCAGATGGATGCGCCCCCCTCGGTCGTTGTACTTGGCGGCGTTATTCAGCAGATTGGAGAAAACCTGGGCCAGCCGGACCTGATCGGCGAACAACAGGATGGGGGCATCCGGGAGCGAAACCTTGAGATCGATCCCTTGCGCCTCCGCCAGGGGACGGCTGGCCTCGACGGCCGCGCTGAGCACGTCGGCAAGCTCGACCGGTTCTTTCCTCAGCGCGATCCGATTGCGGGTGATTCGCGAAAGGTCCAGGAGGTCGTCCACCAGGCGGACCATGTGCGCGACCTGCCGTTCGAGCACCGCGCGGCTCATCTCGATCGTCTCGCGGTCGTCGTCGGCCAGGCTCATCAGGTAGAGGGAGTTCCGGATCGGCGCCAGCGGATTTCGCAGCTCGTGGGCGAGGGTCGCGAGGAACTCGTCCTTCCGGGCGTCGGCCTCCTTCAGCGACCGCTCGAGACGACGCTCTTCGGTGACGTCCCGGAAGACCAGGACCGCCCCCCGGATCTTCCCGTCGGCGTCGAGGATGGGCGATGCGCTGTCGCCGATCGGGAGCTCTCGCCCATCCCGGCCGGTCAAAATCGTGCCGTCCGGGAGGCCGGAAATCCCGCCCCCCTTGAGGATGGCGGCGACGGGATTCTCGACCGGCTCCCCGGTCTGCTCGTTGCGGATTCGGAAGATTTCGTCCAGGGGCCTGCCGATCGCGTCCCCCTCCGGCCAGCCGGTCAGGGATTGCGCCACGGCGTTCATCAGGGTGACGCGCCCTCGGGGATCGGCGACGATCACCGCGTCGGCGATGCTGGCGATCGTGGTGCGGAAGCCCTCTTTCTCATGGAAGAGCTGCGTGGCGGCCTTCGACTTGGTGATCAGGTGGCTCCTGAGCAGGAACGTGAACGCGACGACGATCCCGAGGCCGAGCGCGGCCGTCAGCAGGCCGGTGGCGATCGCGATATCGAGGCTTCGCGCGGAGCGATCCTGATTCTCCGCCAGCAGCCGGCGCTCCTCGCCCTTCATCTCGTCGACCACGGCCCGGATCTCGTCCATCGCCTCCTTGCCCCGGTTCGTGAGCATAAGGCGGCGGGCCTCCTCGAATCCCGCCCGGTCGCGAAGCCTGATCTTCTCCTCCATGATCGCCAATTTCTTCGCGAGGCCCTCCCGGAGCCGCGAGAGTCTGGCCTGCTGGGCGGAATCCTCGGGGATCAGGCCCGAAACCCGTTCGAGATCCCGGCCGATGATCGACACCGCGCGGTGATAGGGTTCCAGATAATTCGGCAATCCCGTGATCACGTACCCGCGCTCGCCGGTCTCGGCGTCGACGGTGGAGTTCAGCATGTCGCCGAGCGCATCGAGCACTTCAAGGGTCAGCACCACCGATCGGGCGTCCTCGGCGAGCCTCGTCGTGTTGCGGTACGCCAACTCGGCACTGAGGGCGATCAGGAACACGATGGCCCCCAGGCCGAGGAGGATCCACCTCTCGAACGTTCGGTTGGCCGGAGAGTGTTTCCACTCCGAGGTTGCCATCAAACTCCTCTCTCCGCGGACGTCGTGCGCTGGCACTGGGGAGGGGCGCGCTTGGGAGATCAAGTCGGCTTCGACTCGCCCGAGATCTTGATGCTGCTTCGCCGCAGACAATCTCAAGCAACTGCAATTGTTATTCTATACGGCAGGCAAGTCCTTGAATATGGGCCTCGCCGAACTCACGGGAGTATTTCCGTTCGGCGCGGGTCTCCCGACCCCGCCGAACGAAATAAGGCCCGCGCAATCCAGGTGTGAATCGCTCTAACGCGCCGGCGCGGCGATCAGATCCAGCGTGACGGTCCGGCCCGAGGATCCGACGCCGCCGACCATCGCCTTGGACGCGGCGGGGGGCCGGGCCGGGTCGTAAAGCTTGGGACGGATTTCGTTGAGCGCCCGGCTCGCCTCCTCGTCCGAGACGTAATAGGTCGCCTTCGCCATGTGCTTCAGGTCGCTCCCCGATTCCTTGAGTACCTTTTCGAGCAAGCTGAAGATGGCACCGACCTGCTCCGCCCCCCCGGCCCGGGCCGGTCCGTCCAGGCCCGAGGTGTAAATCAGGTTCCCGTGATTGATCCGGACCACCCGGCTGAAAACCGGCGACTGCTTGAGCTGAGGCGGGGCGAGATACTCGATCGGGGCTGCCTCGGGATGGTTCCCGGCCGCGACCACCATCTCGATCTCGATCGGCTGCGAGGCCGCGGACTTCCACTCGACGAAGGACAACGGGGGGACCGAGACCGGCCCGAAGTAATCGATCATCTCCGACTCGGCGTCGGCCACCGATCCGATGGGGGTGATGAACGACTTGACCTGGACGACCTGCTTCCTGGTCAGGCCGAAGTGCTTGAGGGTCTGGTCGAGGCCGGCCAGCGTCTTCCGCGTCGCCTCCGCCATGTCGGCCCCCGGCTCGGCCTGACCCGAGATGAAGAGGCGGGCGCCCGCGGGCAGGATCGCCACATGATTCCCGACTCGCTGCACGGTCAGGTCGGTGAGATTGAAGCGGTCGACATTCCCCGCCCGGGTCGGCGCGCGGTCCGAGACGGCGACCGCGTCGATCCCGAGCAGCACATTCGGGCGGGGGAGGGGGGTCGTCACGTAGCAGACCGCCGGGCGGCTCCCCCGATCCCCCATGCGACGGGCGAGGACCGCCTGGAACCCTTCGCGAAGGTCGGACCGCGCGAGATAGACGTTCACCTTCACCAGCCGGTCGATCCCCGAACCGGCCGGCTTGAGGGCATGCTCCAGATGATCGAGGACGGCCTGCGCCTGCCGCTCCACGTTGTCCACGGCGATGTCGCGGGCCTGCTCGTCGAGGGGGAGGATCTGCGACGTGTAGGCGAGATGCTTCGCGCCATCGACCACGACGGCGGCGGCCGTTTTCGTCGCGTCGTCGACCCGGACCGCGCGGATCTCCTCCGCGGCCCTCGCGGCCGGGCCGGGCGCGAGCCCGGCGATCAGGATCGAGGCGGCGAGGCAAATTGCGAACGGGCGGCGAGGCATGCGAGTCTCCGGGTTCGATGGTCCGAGGGGGGAGGGTGGGTCGGGGGATCAGGCCGTCGGGGCCGGCCGCACCAGCTCGGGAATCGCCACTCCGTCGGGGAGGGCCGGGATGGGGCGGTTGTTCTTATCATGAAGCATCAGGGTCGAGGCGTCGATTCCCAGGTGCCGATAGATCGTCGCCAGGAAGTCGCGCACGCCGACCCGACGGCTCGTCACATCGCCCCCCAGGCGGTCGGTCGAGCCGATGACCTGCCCGCCGGGCACCCCGCCGCCGCTGAACAGCAGGGAAACCGCGCGCGGCCAGTGGTCGCGGCCGGGCTGCTTCACCCCCGACGCCGAGTCCTTATCATAACTGATCTTCGGCGTCCGGCCGAACTCCCCCGTGACGACCACGAGGACGCGGCGGTCGAGCCCCCGCGCGTGGATGTCTTCGATCAGGGCGGAAACCGCCTGGTCGAAGTAGCGGCAACGTTCCTTCATCGCGTCGAAGACGTGGTGATTGACCGCGTGGTCGTCCCAGTTGCCGATCCGCCCGCAGAGGGGGCCGTCCAGGCTGGTGGTGACGAGATCGACCCCCGCCTCGACGAGCCGGCGCGCCATCAGGCAACGCTGGCCCCAGGTGTTCCGGCCATAGCGATCGCGGAGCCGGGGGTCTTCGCGTTCGAGGTCGAAGGCGCGCCGTGCCTCGTCGCCGGTGAGCAATGTGTAAGCCTGCTGCTGGAAGCTGTCGAAACTCTCCGACTGCATCCGATCGTCGATCGCCCGGCGAAGCCGATCGAAGCCCGCCGCGAAGCTCATCCGCGCCCCCAGCCGATCGACCTCCGCCGCGTTCTTCAGGCCGACTCCCGGCACCTGGAAACCGGGCTTGTTCGGATCGCCATACACCGCAAACGGCGCGCAGGCGGGCCCCAGATAGGAGGACCCCAGATAGGGGATGGGGTTCACCCCGACATACGCCGGCACCCGCCGACTCGGATCGTGCCGCAGCTTGCCGGCGATGCACATCAGGTCGGGATGTTCCGGCTCCAGCTTGAGCACCTGCTCGGGATGCCCCGTGAACATCTGCTGGTTGCCCTGCTGATGGCAAAATCCGGTGTGCGTGAGCGACCGGAGGATCGAATACCTGTCGGCGAGCTGCGCCTGCAAGGGGAGCAGCTCGCCGATCCGGATTCCCTCGACATTCGTGGCGATCGAGCCGTAAGGCCCGCGAACCTCGGCGGGGGCATCGGGCTTGGGGTCGTAGGTTTCGAGATGGCTCGCCCCCCCTTGCAGCCAGACCACCAGGAGGGCGGTCCGCTCGGTCGACGCGCCCGCCTGGGCCTTCGAGCGCAGGGCGATCAGCTCGGGGAGCGAGAGGCTCGCGAAGCCGGCCATCCCCGCGCGGAGGAACTCACGTCGTCTCATCCAGGAACCCTTTCCCATCGAATCAGGCGAGAATTTCCTCGATCACCCGGCCGTGATCGACCTCCAGGCGTTTGCGGCCGGGGATTTCGAGCCGCCGGGAGTCGAGGCCGAGCAGGTGGAGGACCGTGGCATGAATATCGGTGACATAATGCCGGTGCTCGACGGCATGGAAGCCCAGCTCATCGGTCGCCCCGTGAACCGTCCCCCCCTTGACGCCGCCCCCCGCCATCCAGATCGAGAATCCGTAGTTGTGATGATCGCGGCCATCGGCCCCCTGGGCGCACGGGGTGCGGCCGAATTCGGTGGTCCAGACAACGATGGTCTCGTCGAGGAGCCCCCGGCGCTTGAGATCGGTCAGCAGCCCGGCGATCGGCCGGTCGACCTGCGCGCAGAGCGTGGTGTGGTTGGCTCGGAGGGCCGAATGCGCGTCCCAGGCCCCCGCCGCTCCGTCGCCGTGAAGGATCTGGACGAACCGCACCCCTCGCTCGGAGAGCCGACGCGCCGCCAGGAGTTGCTGGCCGAAGGGGCGGGTGACCTCGTGATCCAAGCCGTAGAGCCGGCGCGTCGAGAGGTCCTCGGCCTCGAACTGGAGGACCTCCGGGACGGCGGTCTGCATGCGGAACGCCAATTCGTACGACTTGATGCGGGCTCTCAGCCTGGGATCTTCGGGGTATTCGACCGACGCCAGCCGATGAAGATTGCGCAGGATTCCCGCCTTCGCCGCGGACTCGCCGTCGACGGCGGGACGCCCCTCGGGCTGAACGTAGGGGAGGGGATTCCTGGGATCGACGTTGAGGTGGACCCCTGCGTATTCGGGTCCGAGATAGCTCGAATCCCCACCGCCCATGCACTGCGATTCGAGCGTCGGCCCCATCGAGATGAATTGCGGCAGGTTTTC
>CALKTZ010000521.1 GCA_937997355.1 uncultured Planctomycetales bacterium
CCCCTTTTTTCGCGGGCCTGCGCAATCGAAGATCAGAAGACCTTCGGTCGGTTGCTGGTTTCGGCGGAGTCGGGAGGCCCATGCCGAACGAAACACGGCCGTATGTGATCCAGGCGTGAATCACTCCGAAGTTCACTCCGGCTCGATCGTCCTCCTCGTGTCGACGAACGACCAGATGAGGAAGCCGACGACGGCCACGCCGACGTAGACGTACAGGCCCGAATCCCATCGCGCCCGCCCTACGAAGCCGCGATCGGCCATCAGGGTTGCGAACCGGCCCAGAAGAACCTGCGACGAAAACGCGCCGACGGCCCCGACCATGTTCATCAGGCCGAAGACGCCGCCGAGGTGCCTGCCGCTGATCTTCGTCGCGCAGGACCACCAGGCGGGGACCTGGAGCTGCACCCCGAAGTTGGCGATCGCGATGAAAATCGCCGACCAGGCCAGGGAATCGGCGGAGACCCCCAGCAAGATTCCGATCGCGCAGAGGACGGTCCCGACGAGGCTCTGGAGCGTCCTCCCCCAGCGTTGGCTTCCCGTCACCCGGAGCGTCCAATCGTTCAGCCAGCCCCCCAGCATCGTGCCGATGGCCCCGGTTGCCAAAACGAGGCTGGCCAGGATGCCCGAGTTATCCTTGGTGACCCCCCGCGCCTCCTGGAGATAGGTCGGATACCAGGAAAGGAGGGCATAGGCCACTGCCGACATCGTCGCCATGGCGAAGGCGAGCAGCCAAACGTTGCGGTTGTGCAGCACAAGTTCCCAGGGCATCGCGGGGTGAGGGTCTTGAGGCGCGGTCACTTCCGCCAGATCGGGGGCCATGGCTTCGCTCTCGATGTGCGGAGGCAGGTCGGGGTCGATGGTCCCGGCGATCAGCCGGCGCTCGGCTTCGTTGGCCGAAGGGTGTTCCTTGGGGGTGTCGCGGAACCAGAGGTAGAAGGCGATCGACCACATCAGGCCGATGATCCCGAAGAGGACGAACGACCATCGCCAGCCGAACACGTTGAAGAGCTGTTGCGAGGCGAACGGGGCCGCCGCCCCTCCCACCATCATGAAGGTGGTCACGAATCCCTGGATTCGCCCCCGAACCGACTCGGGGAACCAGTGCTTCAGCACCCTCGCCGAGTTCGGCAGGGCGCCGGCCTCGCCGGCGCCGAAGAGGAATCGCACGAGGATCAAGGACCAGAAGCCGGTCACCGCCCCGGTCAGCGCGGTGAAGAACGACCACCAGACGACGATGCGCGTCATCACCCCTCGCGAGCCATATTTGTCCCCCAGGTGCCCCGTCCAGTATTCGAAGACCGCGTACGAGAGGGTGAAGGCCCCGAAGACGAGCCCCATGTCGGCATGCGAGATCCCGAGATCCTTCTCGATCAAAGGCGCGGCCTGGCTGATGCAATAGCGATCGAGATAGAGGATGAACATCATCCCCGAGAGATAGGAGAGGACGCCGTAGCGGACCATCGTGGGCCGCTCGCCGATCGGATCGAACGGCCTTTCGGGGGCTTTCAGTTCAGCGGGCAAGACGTTCGGAATCGGAGAATCTGCCATGGTGCCGCATAATCCGGGAAGGCGAGTTGATAGGATGGTCTTCAACGCGATCGGGAGAGGCTCGGGGGAGAGATGAACGAGTCTAAGGAGATCCTCCCCCGAAGCCAAGGCGATTCAATCCGTTTCGTCAACGAGATGCGGAGAGCTGGGCGCGGGCCTTGTCGATGACGGACTGGATCGAGACCGGCTTGCCCCCCTGCCGTTTGCTCTCGTCGGCGGCCTCCATGAAGGCGAACATCTCGATCGTTTCCTCGGCGCTCACCGGCGGCTTGCCGGTCTTGAAGAACTTGACGATCTCGACGACGAGCGGCTCATATCCGGCATAGCTCCCGCTCGGGGCGATCCCCTTGGTGCCGAAGACCAGCGCGCCGTAGTCGTGCGTCCCCTTGCGGATACCCCGGAAGGTGCCGATGCGCCCCCCTGCCCAGACCCCGACCGCCATCTCGCTGTGGTCGGTCTGGACCCGCGACACGGTCTTGCAGCCGGTCCCCATGATCGTGAAGAGGGTCTCGACCCCGTGGACGCCGTACCAGAACAGGTCGGGGTGATGCTCCTCCAGGGAGGCGGGGCTGTAGGCGTCGCAGCCGACAACCTCGCCGATTTTCGTCTCGCCGTTCCGGAACGCGATGATCCCCGGGCTGAACCGTAGCGAAGAGCTGGAGAAGCAGGGCGTGCCCGACTCCTTCGCCAACTCGAAAATCTTCAGCGCGTCCGCGAGGGTGCCGGCGACCGGCTTGTCGATGAAGACGGGCTTCCCGGCCTTGAGGACCGGCTTGACCTGTTCGAGATGGGGACGGCCATCGACGCTTTCGAGGAGGACGACGTCCACCTTGTTCAGAAGCTCATCGATCGAGCCGACGATCTCGACTCCGAACTTCTCCTTCAATTCCTTGGTGTAGCCTTCGACGCGATCCCGGCTTGAGGGGATGTCCGAACTCCCGCCGGGGAACGCGGCGACGACCCGCACGCCCTCAAGGCCGGGCTTCGGCTTGGCCGCGTTCAGGACCCCCGTGAATGCCGGGACGTGCGAGGTATCGAGGCCGATGATCCCCGCTCGAAGCGTTTTTTCGCCGGCCTTCGGTTGTTCTGCTTTTACTGTTGAAAGGGCACACATGGATAAGGTCGCTGCCAGGAACAGGTAGGAGGATTGTCGCGCCACGTCAAGGTTCTCCGGGCGGGTTCATCGAGGGATGGGTTGAGCGAGCGGGCCGCTCGCGAGCGTCGGTTGAACGACGGATCAACTCGACCATCATCGGGGGCCGTTTTCCAGAATGCAATGTGCCGACGAAACCGGACCGGTCGCCACGTTGCGGCGGCCGGGAAACCGGAATACCATACCGGGGTTCTGCCTTCATGACTTCGAGACCGAGATACTGCCGTTATTTAGGAATGAAACTCGATGGGACCAACTCCGAGTCGGCGAATCTTCTGGTGTGGGAGCCTCGCGGTAATCTCGCTCTGGGGACTTCTCGCCACCGAAATCCAGGGAGCCGACAAACCGGCCGCGAAGCCGGCGCCGGCCCCTCGCGGCTATGTGGCCTACCGGGCCAGGCAGCCGATCAAGGTCGATGGCAAGCTCGACGATGCCGACTGGAAGTCCGCCCCGTGGACGCAGGCGTTCGTGGACATCGAGGGGAGCCGCCGGCCCAATCCGCGCTTCAGGACGCGGGCCAAGATGCTCTGGGATGATGAGTTCTTGTACGTCGCCGCGCAACTCGACGAGCCCCACGTCTGGGGAACCTTGACGAAGCACGAATCCGTCATCTTTCAGGACAATGATTTCGAGGTCTTCATCGACCCCGACGGCGACAACCACGAATACTACGAGATCGAGATGAACGCCCTGAACACCGAGTGGGATCTGTTCTTGAAGAGACCTTATCGGAATGGCGGGCCGGCGATCAACGAATGGGAGGTCCCCGGACTCAAGACCGGCGTGCATGTCGAGGGGACCCTCAACGATCCCAAGGATACCGATCAATACTGGTCGGTCGAGCTGGCGATTCCCTGGAAAGTGATGGCCGAGTATGCGCATCGCCCGTCGCCTCCCAGGGATGGCGATCAGTGGCGTATCAATTTCTCACGCGTCGAATGGCGTCATGAGGTGGCGGACGGGAAATATAAGAAAACTCCCGGCCGTGAAGACAACTGGGTGTGGTCGCAGCAGGGCGCCATCGACATGCACCGCCCCGAGCACTGGGGTTTCGTGCAATTTTCGACCGCCGAGCCGGGCACGGCCAAGTATCAGCCGGACCCGGCCGGCCCGATCCGCGATCGCCTGATGCGGATCTACTCCGCGCAGCAGCAACACCGGAACAAAACCAAGGCGTGGGCCACGGATGTCAAGGATTTGAACTTGGAGCAACCGCCCGCCGGATTCCCGGAACATCGCGTGGAATTGAATAAGGATGGCGAGAACTACGAGGCTTCGATCACCTTCACCCCGCCAGGAAAGGCCGCGCGGACGCTGAAGATTCGACCGGATTCGCGAATCACCGAGGTATCCGAGAGCACGAAGCGCTGAAGAATCGAGAGCCCGCTCGATGTGGTTCATGAATCATTTTGAGCGGGCTTTGCTTTCATCTTGCTCGTGTCCTGAGTCAGAAATTCGTTATTTGAAATCCGGGTGCCACGGGTCTTCAGACCCGTGTGCCGCGGGGCTTTTTCCTCGCACGGGTCTGAAGACCCGTGGCACCCATCGGCTGTCCTTGATGAAACGAATTTCCAACACACCACAGTAGAAGCCGATCGATTCCATTCACTCCCCCGAATTCACTGCCATTCAGAGAACTTTGAGAAATTGGGAAAAAACTTTCGGTATCTTGTTTTGGTATTTTAGGTGGCATAATATGACGCATTAAGGAACTGGTTCACGATGCCGGAGCGGCATTCGGCATCCGGTTTCGATTCGAGGGATTGTGACAGCGGTTTCTCCGATCGTGCAAAGCCGCTTCGGATTTTCTTCGAAGCCGGCGGTCGCCCCGCCAGATCAATCCATGCCTTTCAATCGTTTCTCGAATCCTCGCCCGGATCATCCTGAAGATGAGCCCAAGTCAAATCGCGGCGCGGTATTTGCACGTGTTTATTCTACAAGTTTGTAGGTCGCCGAGAATCTCAGTGAAGAGATCACGCAGTCTGCTCAATCCTTCTTCCTGATGTGGTATTTGGCCAGGTCAAATACCGGGAGTGATCGCGTGTTTGAGCGAAAGTTATGGGCGTCCGGATGGATTCAACTCTTGGTCGCTCAAGGCTTCTTGCTCGGGGGGCTGTCGATGACGGGCTGCTCGGGCACCCCGGCCGAAGATCCCGAGATTGCCAAGGCGGTGCATAGTCGGATCAAGCGGATCGCCGATTCAAACGACGATCAAGCGCCGTCGGGCAAGATCAAGGGCAAAAGTGTGAGCAAAGGTGCCGCACGATCCGGAGCCAAGTGACCGATCGTTTTGAAATCACAAGTCATCCGGCATCGGCGAGATGAATTGTGGAGTCTAAACGAAGAACATTCCGCCTTGATTGATCGGTGGGTATGACGCGGCACGTCATCGGGTTTTGCCCATGACGATCCCGGGCTGAATGTCGCTGTTTCTCGACCGCCACCGGCCTCCATGGGCCCTGGCGGTGGCCTTGATGCAGTGAAGGGTTTCCGAGGATACCGCGTCGGGTTTCGAACCTCGGCATTGTTCTTTCATTTACTGATCCGAGGATTTGAAGATTCCGTCGTATCCGGTACCTCGCGACCGATACGCTCCTCCTTTCTTCTTCTCTTCTTTTCGAGGATCAAGCACATGTCCCATCCCCGTATAGCGACAATTCCCCTTCGAATGCGCCGTGGTTTCACATTGATCGAGTTATTGGTGGTGATCGCAATCATCGCGGTCTTGATCGGCCTGCTCCTGCCCGCAGTTCAATCCGCCCGCGAGGCGGCCAGACGCATTCAATGCACGAATAACCTCAAGCAAATCGCAACACCGTGCTTCCCCCCGGTGCGCTCTACATGGGCGTTGTTGGTGTCAATGGCGTGAGTCCTCCTCCCGCCTTGAACCGGCAACGGAGTTACCTGGTGAATTTGCTCCAGTTTCTGGAGCAAGGGAATGCGTACAACGCCTTCAACCAGAACTATCACGCCTACACCTGCCCGAACACGACCGTGATCACCCTGGGCATGTCGTCCTGCTGGTGCCCGAGCGACCCGATCGTGATGCAGCCGGTGAACATGGGGCCGCCTCAATATTTCGCCGGGTGGTGTCCGGGTGGCGCACCTTTCATGCGATATACCTCTTATCTCGGGAATGCCGGAAGTTGGTTTACCAGCGTTGCCCGGACGGCATCAAACTGGGATGCAATCAATGCCCAAATGAACGGCGTCATCTACTACGATTCCAAGATCAGCATCGGCAGCATCACCGACGGAACGAGTAACACCTTCCTGCTTGGCGAAGCGGTTTACGGCGCTACCGATTCCGGGGGGGGAGCTCATTGGTGGGTTT
>CALKTZ010000522.1 GCA_937997355.1 uncultured Planctomycetales bacterium
AGCGAAGGAATTGATCGACGGAACCAGGCTTGCCGATGTCGCCGTTCGCCGCAAACTTGCCGAAGCTGGCCAGACAGGTATTGAGGCTTCTCATGATCCCATGATCCGTTTCGCACGAGACGTCGATGACGCCGCACGAATAATCCGTAAACGTCAGGAAGATCAGGTCGAGGGAGTCGAAACTCCGGCGTACGCATCGATCGCGAAGGTCCTGTTCGAGTTGGAAGGAGATTCCGTTTATCCGGACGCGACATTCACGCTCCGGCTTGCATTCGGCCAGGTCAAGGGATACGAAATCGACGGCAAACGAATCGCTCCTTTCACCACGTTCGCGGGAGCCTTCGAACACGCAAAAGCCCATGGCGATCGGCCCCCCTACCAACTTCCGAAGTCCTGGTTCGTCGCCCGAGACTCGGGCCGGCTCAAGCTGGATACGCCCCTCAACTTCGTCTCGACGGCCGATATCATCGGGGGGAATTCTGGCAGCCCGGTGGTGAACCGAGAAAATCAGATCGTCGGCCTGATTTTCGACGGCAACATTCAGTCGTTGGTCCTTGATTTCGGTTACGATGACAAGGTTGCTCGGGCGGTCTCGGTCGATTCACGTGCAATCCTCGAAGCACTCCGATCCATCTATCAGGCGGATCAACTGGTCGCCGAGCTAGCCGGCCATTGAACAATCAATTGATATGCTGTTTGGAGTGAACTCGCACCCAAACAATGACCAGGACGAGATCGCGCAACCTCCGAGCCTGGAAAAACGCTCATCGCGATTTTTCCGGAGGCTCGAAGGTTTCAGTCAATGATCCCCACACGTCACATCGACGCGTGTTCCTTGAGGGGAGATCCGGGGTTGTCCTCGCTAACTCGATCCGCCGGCACGCCCCCGGGTGTGCGAAAGAAGCGCGCTTCATTGCTTTCCGCCTGGGTCTGGATCGTCGGCTCTTGCATCGCCGTGCTGATCGCAACTTACATGATGTTCGTCGAACCGCCGCCCCCCCGAAAAATTGTCATCGCGAGCGGTGCGCGAAACGGTGCCTACTACCGTTTCGCCCAGAAATACGCGGAAGAGTTGGAAAAGGAGGGTCTGACGGTCGAGGTGCGCGAAACTCAGGGGTCGGTGGAGAATTTGCGATTGTTGCAAGACGACATCGCGATCGTCCAGAGTGGAGTCGCAAACGCGACAGCCGTTCAGGAGCTTTTCGCGTTGGGCAGCCTCTATCGCGAGCCCTTGTGGATCTTCCACCAAGGCGAGCAGAAGCTTGGTCGGTTGAGCCAGTTGGAAGGAAAGAGGATCGGCGTTGGTCCGCCTGGCAGTGGAACTCACGCGATCGCCATGCAACTTCTCGAAGCCAATGGATTGCACACCCCTGACCCAAGCAAGGGCAAATCCAGAGTCGCTCTGGTTGAGGAGAAAGTCGACTCGGCGGCGAAAGCACTGAAGAATGGAGAACTTGACGCCGCTTTTTTTGTCGCGGCATTTGATGCGGAATACATCCAGAGCCTACTCCGTGATGCTCGCGTCAAGCTCATGAACTTTGATCAGCGAGAGGCTTATCACCGAAGGTTCCGATTCCTGGCGCCGGTCACCGTGCCGGCCGGGCTCGTGGACCTTTGCAACAATATTCCCGACGAGAATTTAGAGCTTCTCGCGCCGACCGCCGAACTCGTCGTCCGAAAGAGTTTTCACCCGGCATTGGTTCCGCTCCTCCTCGCGACGGCGGTGCGCATTCATGGCAAGGGGGACGAACTCTCGAACCCGGGCGAGTTTCCTTCCCGGTCGTACTGCGACTTTCCCATCAGCGACGATGCGGCTCTCTTTTATCGGAATGGCCCTCCCGTCCTCCAGCGACTTCTCCCATTCTGGTTGGCCTCATTGGTCGATCGAGCCAAGGTGATGCTCATCCCGGTGATCATGCTGATGATGCCCCTACTCAGGGCGGCGCCTCCTCTCATGCGCTGGCGAACCAGGCGTAAAATCTATCTCTGGTATTCCGACTTGCGCGAGATTGACCAGAAGTTGGTCAATGGGCTTTCGAACGTTGAACTGGACAATGAACTCGCGCGTATTCAGGGCATCGAACACCAGGTGGCCTGCGTCGATGTCCCCTTGAGCTACATGGAAGAGTTTTATCACCTTCGAATGCACCTGGCGATGTTGCAGGAGCATTTGAGGACTCTCAGGATGCGGTCAGAGCCGGCGATTGCTGATCGACCGGCTTAAGCTCAACGCAACCTCGGGCAAGGGATCGGGCTTGCACATGAGCAGTCAGTCAAAGAACCCGCTGCGAATGGCCCTGCCCTTATCTCGGCAATCGCGGACTATTTCACCGCTCGGCATCCGTCGAATTCATCAATGAATCGAGCAACTCGTACGCCCGGCTTTTTCGAGGTAGCGCTGATGGTATTCCTCGGCGCGGTAAAAAGGGGCTGCCGGTACGATTTGCGTGACGACCGGTCTCTTTAACGTGCCGATGGCGTCGAGGCGTGACTTGGATGCTTCCGCAGCCTGCCTCTGCTGCTCGTTGTGATAGAAGATCGCCGAACGATACTGCTTCCCAAAATCAGGCCCTTGCCGATTGAGCTGCGTCGGATCGTGAATCGTCCAAAAATGATCGAGCAATGTTTCGTAGGACACGACCGCGGGATCATAAGTAACCCGGACGACCTCCGCGTGACCTGTGGTATCCGTGCAAACTTCCTTGTAAGTGGGATCGGTCGTATGTCCCCCGGTGTAGCCAACCTCGACGTCAATGACTCCCGGAATGCGACGAAAAGAGAGTTCCACTCCCCAGAAACATCCCGCTCCAAAGGTGGCTTGCTCTTGCATGACATTCCTTTCAGGCGAATTGCTCATCGCACTCACTCGCAACTTCTCATGACATCGAAGTGAAGGCGATCATCAGAATGATTTCCACCCTGATCGATCATACCAGGGCAATCAACTCCTGCCGATGACGATGCTCTTTACCGCTTGGCCGGATCAAGGGCTTCTTGAGGGGGTCCCTCTCCGCCTCGGGGAGAAACGACTCGCAGCTCGACCACGTCTCCAGTCCGAGTGCCACTCTAGTAGTCCCCACACCTGAGTTGACGTCTTCCAGGACGGGGTAAAGCCGCTTGAGCTTGATCCGGGCGCCTGCCGTCGTGAACTGCCAGTCGACCTTCACGGCGGCGGCGTTGCGATCGGCTTCCCAGGTCGCCACCTCTCGCTGGAGCGCGTCCATGTCGGGGATGCGGCGGTCCAGGCACTGCCGCGACAGCACCGAGAGCTCGCACTCGGCCGCGTTTAGCCAGGAGCCGTGCTTCGGCGTGTACACAAACTCCAGCCGGCCCAGGAGCCGCCGCGCCTCGGCCGGCTCGAACACCTCGTAGAGGACGGCCGGCTTGTGCATCGAGAGGTTGTCGACCACCAGCGTGCCCCGCTCCGCGTCCGCGTACCACTCCTCGGCGATGCGCTTCAGCAGCCGGGCGAAGTCGGCCTTCGTCTTCCGTTCGGTTACCTCGACTCGGCGCTTCCCGGTCAGCGGCTCGAAGGCCATGAACAGATTGGCCATACCATGCCGGACGTACTCGTAATCCTCCTTGGCCGGGCTTGCCGGGCGGACCGGCAGCGGCGGCCGGGCGTACACCTCCAGCACGCCCTCCATCGCGCAGACGAACTCGGCGTTCGCCTTCGGCGGGATGACTCGACTTACGAGCCGTTCGCCGTGATGGGCGCCCCGTCGGCCCCGGACTTCCGGGTCAAATTCGGCGAGGCGGAGTCCGGCGACAGCATCCGGGGGAGGAATCGCCTCCGGCAGACGTTCGACGACCTGAGGCGCTCACTGGATCGGGCAGAGAGTGAAAGGTCGATGGATGAGTTCCAGGCCCGCGCCCTGGAACTCATGACCAACCCTCGGGCCGCCAAGGCATTCGACATCTCCCGAGAAGACCCGAAGCTTCGAGACCGCTACGGCCGACAGGCCTGGGGCCAGCAGTGCCTCATGGCGCGGCGACTCGTCGAGGCGGGGGCGACCTCGTCACCACGACCTTCGATGGCCCGCTCTGCGGCCGGGTCGCGAATTGGGATGATTATGCCGTCAATCACCACGTCTTCGACGCCCTCAAATTCCGCGCCCCTTATTTCGACCAGGCGGTCTCCGCCCTGATCCAGGATATCCACGACCGAAGACTCCAGGAACGGGTCCTGGTCGTCGTCACGGGCGAATTCGGGCGCACGCCCCGCATCTCCTACGTGGCGAGCAGCGGCGGCGGCGCGAGCGCGCCGGCCGGGACGACACAGCCCGGCCGGGATCACTGGAACCGGGCGAATTCCATGATCTGGTCGGGGGGCGGGATCGCGGGCGGTCAGGTCATCGGCGCGACGGATAGCCGGGGCGAGGACGTGGTCGATCGCCGCGTCGGTCCGCACGATTTCCTGGCAACCATCTACCGACATCTCGGGATCGACTACGAGCGGGTCACGATCCCCGACCGGCTTGGGCGACCGATCCCGATCGTCTCCAACTGCCAGGCGATCCCAGAACTGGTCGCCGCTCCCAAGCCCGTGGGTTGAATCGCTCGAATACCGGCGGTGGGATTTGAACCCACACGGGGGTTCCCCCCCAAAGGATTTTAAGTCCTCAGCGTCTGCCATTCCGCCACGCCGGCTCTCAAGGCTTTTCGACCCACCAACGCGATCGATCCGGGTTCTTCAAGGATTGGTTGAATCCGCATGTCTCATTTCGTGAACGCCGACTACGGATCTGTTGAGAGTCCAGCCATCATAAAGACAAGCTCCAACCTTGACGAGTTCCTTTCTCTGGAACCGGATCAAGCTTTCCTCGCTCCTGTCCCCATATTCTGATTCCGGCATGGTCCTTGGAATCCACAAAGGCAGCAATCGAACCATCGTATTCCGTTGGGAGACAAGGTGTTATCGGGTTTTGCTTCGCGCCTATCGTGAGCTGAAAAGTTCAATTATCGGCGACAGGCTCGAAAGCCTGTCGGGGTGATTGATCCCAACTGTCGAAAACACCTGTCTTGCCCAATGTAGCGATTCGACGGAATTCACGGACGAGGCTCGGCCGCTCGGTAAATTTTTCCGGTTGTCGCGGATATCCAACCCTTTCTAAAATAGATTCCGATACGAAAAGCAATTGCGAATCTTGACAACCTTCCCGGAGACAAAAACTCGATTTTCCTTCGGCGATTTTGCGTGCACCGAGGGCATACGTCGCCTCGCATTCGAAGATGATTTTTCAAAATTGGGTTTTTGCAAAGACCGATAATCAAACGTATGGATTGGTTGGACAGAGCCGTCCCCGACATTTTTAAGGCGACGACGACCCGGCGGTTCCGCCTGGTTTGACGACAGGCCCGGTCGACGACGTTCGCTTGAAATTTGGAACGAGGACGTGCCAATGGCCCTTTTCATCCGAGGCATTTGACTGACATGATTGGCTTGATCCTTTGGGGCATGGCCCTGTTCTACAATGCCCCGGAAGAGCGGGAGATGACCGAGCGCATGACGCCCGTCACCTGGCAGGGGAATTTCTGGGGACCCGAAGCCGCCAGGGCCCGCAAGGAAGGGAAGCTCCCCCCCATCTCGATGACCCCGCAAATGCAGCGATGGGATCGATGGGGCAGGCAGGTGCTGAAATCGGGGGATATCGTCTTCCGTCTGGGTGATGCTCGGCTCATGCACGGCTATTTCCCCATGAGTCGATTCTATGCCAACACGAGCAACAGCAAGTTTTCCCACACGGCCATCGTGAGCATCGAGGATGAAGAGGAAGGCCCGGTCGTCTACGATACCACGCGAACCAGCGTCGCCCGGCAACCGTTCGCCGTCTGGGTCCTCGACAATGTCGGCTCGATCGGCGTCAAGCGGCTTCGCCCTCAGTATCGCAAGGAAATCCCCAGGATCACCGCGTTCTGTCGCCAGATTTTCGAGAGCCAGCCTCCCTTCGACTACGAGCTCTCGCTCGACGACAAGGCATACTATTGCGTCGAGATGACCGAGAAGGCGTTCCGATCCGCCGGTCTTCCCCT
>CALKTZ010000523.1 GCA_937997355.1 uncultured Planctomycetales bacterium
GTCCAGAAGACGCTCGGTAAGCAACTTCCCGAGACCAACACGATTCGCCGTTGATCCAGCCGCTCAGGAGAGAGGAAAAGGCCCGAGATGATCGACAGCGCCGAAATTCAATTCCGGGTACGCTACGCGGAAACGGATCGGATGGGACTCCTCCATCACGCCAATTACTTCGTCTACTTCGAGATGGGCCGCATCGAGCTTTTGAGGCAGCGCGGGATCAGCTATCGGGATGTCGAGGACGCTGGGCATTTCCTGGTGATCATCGACATCGCCTGCAAGTTCAAGCGACCGGCCCGCTACGATGACCTCGTCACCTTGAAAACGACCGTCGCGAAGGTGACCCACGTCAAGATCGTCCACAAGTACGAACTCCTCCTCGACGGCGTCCTGCTCGCCGAAGGAACCTCCACGCTGGCCTGCGTCGACCGCGAGGGGAAGCCGCAGGCGCTCCCGCAAATGCTCAAGTAAGTGATTGGCGATTGAACGGGATCGGTTCATTTGCCCGGTCGGACCGGATCGAAGAATTGCCGGATCGGCTTCGATGGGTCCATCAGGAGCTGAACCCGGTTGCCCACGCAGCGTGCCCAGAGCGCGGAGCCGATCGCCGAAAAATGTCCGTCCTTGATCGAAGCATTGTAGAGGACGCTGGTTTGGGCGCCCGCGACGATGGAAGGCTCATCGCGCCTGAGGCGAAGATTCTCGTCGATGAATTGATCCAACAGCGAGATCGCCAGCTTCGGCGCCAGGACGACATCCCGGAAAATCTGATTGGGGTAATGGCCGTTCGACCGGGAGTTGTCGACATTCTCCTGGTGGGGAACCGGCACGAGCAGGAACGCGATATTCTTGCCCCGGCATCGCTCGATGATCAGATTGAGCCAATGCGCCGCTTCCCCGTAGAGCATTCCTTTCCCGCTCAGAACTTCCTGGTCATCTCCGAAGTCGTTGTGACAGACGCTCATCACGATGAAGTGCGGGCGGAACCGCTCGATATATTCCATGAACGTGTAATAATATTGCTCCGGTGAATACCCGACATGCCCCGTGTTGAGCACGCTCACCGTACACTTCCATTCCTTGGAGAGATGACGCCGAAGTTGTTCGGGAGGGGTGTCGGCGTCGCCGATGAACATCCCCTCCATGAAGGAATCGCCGAGGACCATGATCTTGGCCTTGGCGTCCATGTCGGGCTCGGGGCCGCGCAACCCCCAGGAATTGGTGTTCTGAACCGATTCTTCCACCACGATCGCCCCGGCCTTGGAGGCGATTTCACGCAGTTCCGGCCGGTCCGGGATGAGGAGCAACCCGTGCGGCCCCCCTTTCATGACCAACTCTCGGAGCCAGACCGACTTTGTGGATGGCCTCAATCGATATGACCGGCCATGGTCGTCGGCCTGAAAGACTCCCGAAGAAAACATGAAGACCTGATCGCCGCGTCCCCACCGATGGATAGCCGAATTCGTCGACATCCCGGCCTCGTCGAACAACCGCCGAACTTCCGGTGAGCTGTTCTCGAGAAACGATGTCAGCGCCTGTTCCGCCTTGAAGACCTTTTGATCTCTCCGGAGCTTCCATTCCTCGTCGCCCATTTGGCGAGTCGTGGTCGGCGGATTCAGGCCGCTGCCGATCAAGGCCCATCTTCGCACCTGCATGGCACCGATCGAAAGCCAGGAGCGTAAATCGGGTGAAGCCGCGACGATCCCGGCCATGGCAAGCGCCGTTACAAGCAAGATCCCCACGCGAAACCGGCGATCTCGACGTTCGATCCGACGGACAAATCCGAAGACTTCTTGTCGGCTCGGCTGCCGCCTCTGAAACAACCGTTGCAAGTCGAATCGCCTCCGTCACAAATCGGCTGCCCCAGCGGGCAAAGAAGCCGGTCGAGAATGAAACCATGGTCGAACTGGGGGAACATGCCAGATGCGCACACCGGTCACGGCGAGAAGCATCAGGCATGGATTGTCCACGATTTGATTCAAGACGTCATTCGAATTCTGAATTCGATTCCCAGGAAATCAGGGTGATTCGAAATCTCGCCATCGAGGGGCGCAACGCGTCTTACCTGGGCCTTCGAGTTGAATTGGGTGATGATCTTGAAGACGGTGAGAAAAGAGGGGGGGGATCGCGGTGATTGCGCCAGCTTAACAAACAAGAAACATCAGAAGGAGCTTTCGACGACCTCCAACGACTTCACCACAATCACCGGGATCAATACCGCCTTTGCATCGTGTTGATTTGCAATCTCATTCGCGCCAGGGTCCGGGCGAAATTTCAGCGACCCTCTCACTTTGATCGTCAGGATGGGAAGGACGGAACTTGAGAACTCGCTCAAGGGTTTCCCGCCAGGCCGTTGCCTGAGCATCGTCAGGGTTTTCGGACTTTTGGCGAAATCCAGAAGCATGCGACGATCTTGCGACCTGACGTAGTAAGTATAAGTCCAGGCTTTCTCGTTCTCTCCCCTACGCCCGGT
>CALKTZ010000524.1 GCA_937997355.1 uncultured Planctomycetales bacterium
AATTGGTACCGCGGAAGCTGGGGGAACGCGAATTCTTTCTGGACCGGCTTCGGTGCCGGCGCCCTGACTTCCTTCGGTCTCGGAACCGTCTTCGGCACACCCGGCTTCGGTGCCGTTGGTGTCCCCGGCGTTGGCTTCACGAGTGTCTACAATTACTTCCCGACCTGGAGCGTGGCCACCTACGACAGTTGGGGCCTGGGGAGCTACGCCACGACCGCGGTCTACAGCGACTACGTGAATCCCTACAACACGATCGTTGTTGCGGCTCAGCCGGTCCAGCCCGCGGCGACGACGGTTTACGATTATTCCCAGCCTATCAATGTCGCGGCCGCCCCCCCCGACCCGTCGGTTGAATCGAGCACCGAGCAGGTCTTTTCCGCGGCACGCGACTCCTTCATGGCCGGAGACTATTCAAGGGCCCTTGAGCTTGCCGATCAGGTTTTGAAGCAAACTCCCAACGCTTCCGTCGTCCATGAATTTCGGGGACTCTGCCTCTTCGCGCTGAAGCGCTATGACGAAGCGGCCTCGGTGGTTTACGCGGTCCTTTCCGCGGGACCCGGGTGGAATTGGTCGACCCTCGCCGGTCTCTATCCGGATATCGAGGTCTACACGAATCAGCTCAGGGCGCTTGAGGCATCGGTTCGGAGCAATCCGAATTCATCCGCCCTGCATTTTTTGCTGGGCTATCAGTATCTCGTCCAGGGCCATGACGACTCGGCGCTGGCTCGTTTCGAAAAGGTAACTCAGCTTCAACCGGATGACCAATTGTCGTCATCGTTCGTGAAAGCATTGAAGAAGGCGGCCGAGCCCGCGCCAACCTCGATGGCGGCAACTGTTCCCCCTGCTCAGCCCCCTTCAGCGTCGCCGAATCAAGCCCAGGCGGCGAACAATCCCAACCTGACTCCCCAGCCGCCCGCGGATGCGGTCGACGCGCAAAATCAGCAGGCCCCAGCGCAAGCCGAGCCGACGCCCCCTCCTGCTCCTCCCGCCGAACTGCTCGGGGCCTGGAAAGCTCAGCCCGCGCCCGGCGTTTCGATCGCCCTGACACTCCAGGAGGACGGCGGATTTCAATGGGTCGTCGATGAAAAAGGCCGGAAACAGACTCTCGAAGGTCAGGCCGGCTTCAAGGATGGAACCCTTGCCCTGATGCAGAAAGAAGGGCCGCCGCTCGTAGGGAAAATCACTCAGCCGGAAAAGGATAAGTTCATTTTCGCTCCCCCCGGAACGGGCGATAAGAACCCCGGCTTGACGTTCACGCGATGATCGATGGATCCAAGCAAGCCGCGTAAATCCGGCAAATTCTGTCGTCCCACTTGCCTGCGCAACGAACAATAAGATTGAGCGATCTTCAAGGTCCAGCGGGCAAGTTGAACTTGTCGCGTACGGATCCGTCATCGTGACAAAGCCATCATGCCTTCGGGATCGCTCGATTTCCGGCATCCCTTTCCTGAATGACGTCGCGCGCCGATTCCGGCCCTTCGATCATGTCTTGATCGGAATGAATCCGACGATCTCAGAAGATGCGTCCATGCATCGCGTCGATACCGGCAGGAGCCGACAGAGACTTGGGAGGGATGAGACCGCAGATTTCTGGTATGAAAGTCCGCGAGGTTTGTTTGATGAAGCCGTGGAGATGGTCAAAGGCCCAAAATAATCCCACCCCCCCTCTCGAAAACACCTGGCCTGGTTGCATCCTTCGCGTCATGGAGGGAGATCTCATCGTCCGCTACCGCGTCGAACATCTGGATACCCATCTCGCTCTGGTCGAGGGAGATATCCTGGATGAATCGGGAGAGCCGACCTCCAGGTTCGTGATGAGCTTTGCGAAGTGGCGAAAACTTGCCAAGAAAACATAGACCGCAGAATATCTCTCTTTCGACCCGATCGAAACGAGATGGCGAGCGAACCGCGAAATCAACGGCCCCGTCGCCTCCACCCGAACCATCGAATCGTTCGCTGCGGAGGTTGATTGATCCGATCGGTGGTCACAGGGGGCACGGGCGCATGAGGATTGATGTATCGAGGGGTGGGATAGTCGGGCACGACGAGATTCCCGTAGCCGAGATAGGAATTGTTGATGCTCATCACGGGTTCATCTCGGAACGCGTGAGGTCGAGTCGTCCCCGCGATCGGGGCGGAAGTTACCTGATATCCCGGCTGCGTTGTGTTCGCAACTCCGTAGGAGTTCGTTTGGGCTTGGGCCTCGGCCGCTCCCACGAACAGCAATGGTAAAATCGCCAGGTTGTACCGCTTAGGCATGAGGTTCACCCGTTCGGGAATGGATCGGTCAAAACTCGATGTGGTGTTTCCACTCGGGTTTGGTTTCAGGATAATCGACCCGCCGATGGACGCCTCGTGATTCTTTCCGCTCGTT
>CALKTZ010000525.1 GCA_937997355.1 uncultured Planctomycetales bacterium
AAGCCGATCGACAACAAGGACCTCTACGAAGGGGCCGCCGAGGCATTCCGCCGAGGCTGGCGCAAGGTGAAGCTCTACTTCATGTGCGGCCTGCCGGGGGAACGCCCCGCCGACCTCGACGGCATCATCGAGATGGCCGAGACGATCGCCCGGATCGGCAAGGAAGTCACCGGCCGCTATGCCGACGTGACCGCCAGCGTCTCCAACTTCGTCCCCAAGCCGCACACCCCCTATCAGTGGAACGGCATCCGGGACCGCGCCTATCTGAAGTGGGCGCATCAATACCTGAGGTCGCGGGTGCGGCTGCGATCGGTGACGGTCAAATGCCACGACATCGAGCGGAGCATGCTCGAAGGGATCATGACGCGGGGGGACCGCCGGATCTCCCCGGCCATCGAGGAAGCCTGGCGCCGAGGTGCCCGGTTCGACGCCTGGTCCGAGGGCTTCAACCCCAAACTCTGGTGGCAGGTGTTCGACGACCTCGGGATCGACGTCGGCTTCTTCAGCCATCGCGAACGACCCATTGAAGAAGTCCTCCCCTGGGACCATATTCGAATCAAGTACGGCCGCGAATATCTCGCCAAGGAGCAGACCCGCTCCGTCGTCCAGCTTGAGGCGATGGCCGGGGCGGTGTGACGAGTCTCGTCCGTCTGAAGTTCCGAGCCTTGAGTGAACCCCTCTAGCCCCGGAGCAAACGGCCGGGATTTCGCCAAAACCCATGACCGATCCCGCCGCCGATTCTCCCGCGACGAACGCCAAGAACGGTCCACGATGGCCCTGGGTGCTCCTGGCCCTGGGGCTCGTCTGGACTGTTCTGATCCGCGTCCCGCTCATCCTCAACGCGACCGACCATCTCGATAGCGACCTCGCCGTCGACGGCCTCACCCTGCAAGACGCCATTCGGGGACAATGGCACTGGCATTATCCCGGCACCCCCCACATGGGGATTCCGCCGGTCCTCGCCTCGTTCGCCCAGGCCACGGTTTGGGGAGCCTCGCCGACGAGCCTCGTCAGCGGCGGGTCCGTCTTGTGGGTCTGCGCCGTGCTCGCCATCTTCGGGTTGGTCTGGAAGGTCTTCGGCCTGGAAGTGGCGGGGTGGTCGCTCTTGCCGCTGGTCTTCTCGTCGCTCGGGACGATCTGGCTTTCCGGCCGGATCACCGGCGGCCATCTGCTCACACTCGCCTGGCACGCCGCGGCGTTCCTCGGCCTGGCGATCTGCCTGAAACGGCCGGGCGCGAAGGCCGCCGCCTTGCTGGGGCTTTGGTGCGGACTCGGGCTCTACCTCGACACCATGTTCCTCTTCACATTGGTCGGACTGTTCGCGACGGCGGCTTGCTTTGCGTTCCTGAATCTCGCGGGCCGTGGCCAAGGACATGAAGAACCCCCTCCGGCTCCCCCTCCGAGAGGGAGAGGGTTTGAAGAGGGTCTCCCTTCACCTTCCTCAATTTCCCATCGCGAAGGATCGCAGTCCCATGTCCCCCCTCTCGGAGGGGGGACACAGGGGGGTTCCGAATTCCATCAACAAGGGCTTCTCCGAACCAGAGCCGCTTTTGCCATCTTCTCACTAGCCCTGGCGATCGGCATCGTGCCTGGGCTGATCGGCCGATGGGCCGACCCCTACGACGCCTACCCCGACCAGTTTCGGCCCCTCTGGAATCGCGAGGCGATCGCGCATCATGCCATGATCCTCGGCCTGGAATGCCTGCCTCGGCTGATCGTCGGGACCGAGGTAAGCACCCTCCAGGCCGACCTCGCCCCCTGGGGTCGGACCCTCTCCGATCAACTCTCGGGCGTGCTGCTCCATCCCTCGCGAGGCCGGGGGATGGTGATCTTCGACGTGGCCGGTTTGATCCTCGGAACTCTTCTCGCGGCATTGTCCCTGATCTGGCTGCTGTTCGATCCGCGCGCCACCGCCGACCCCTTGAGCCGGGGCATCCGGTTCGGGCTCGTCGTCTCGTCGACGGCAATCCTGGCCGCGTTCCTGGTGAATCGGAATATTTTCAATTCCGATAACTATCGATACCTGATTTTCCTGGTCGTCCCCTGGTCGCTCGGATTCGGGCTTTTCCTGCGATCGCTGGCGGGTTCGTCACGACGAAGCGGGATTGCCGCGATCGTGATCGCGGCGTGCTTCGCCATCATCACGACGGCGAGCACCTGGAGTTGGTATCGGGCGAAGCGAGGCTACATCGACGGCCTCATCACGCCGGTTGTCGTGCAAGCCCGCCCCTGGAATCAGCCACGCGTGGGCTCGCGGGATTCCTTGAGCAACAAGGGGATTCCGATCGAGATCCCGCCGGAGGTTACGCATCTGATCGGCGATTACTGGGATGTTTACAAGATCGCGTTCCGCTCGGGGGGGAAGGTGGTCGGCGTGCCTTATCCGATGTATCCCAATCGCCTCCCCGGCTGGTCGAATGGACTGGGGCCGGAGAAGGGGGCGCTGATGGTCCTCACCCCGTTCCCCGGCTGGAAGGACGCCCTGGCCACGCTCTGGGAACGCGAGGGACGCGACCCGAACGAGCTGGAACGGCTTTCGTACATCTTACCTCGATAATCCTGGCAGCTTGAGAACAGCGCAGAAGCATGACTCCCCAGCCCCCGATTCCTGAAGAGCCGGCCGCCGCGACCGTCGACGTTTCCCTCGGCAGGCGAATCCCCTGGGGATGGGCCGACGTGCTGGCCATCGCTATCTGGTCGGCCGTCGTCGCCTGGTTCTTCCGCGACGTCGTCAGCCTGGGCCGCGCCCTCTTCTATTTCGACATCACCGAGATCAACCTGCCGTATCGGATCTTCTTCGCCGAGGAGCTGCGCGCCGGGCGGTTCTCCCGGTGGTGCCCGGGGCTCTATTGCGGCCTGCCCCTCTTCAGCGAGAGCCAGGCGGGCTATTTCCATCCGCTCAAGTATCTGCTCTATCCCTGGATGGAAGCCTGGAAGGCGTTCAACCTCGACACGATCCTCTCGATCTGGCTCACGGGATTCGGCACCTACGGCTGGCTGCGGCGTCACGTGAGCCCGGCCGGAGCCCTGACGGGCGCGGCCGTCTTCGGGGCGGGGGGGTTCGTCTGGGCGCACTTCGTCCACACCAGCATGATCAACGCGCTCGCAAGTGTCCCATTCATCATCTGGGGGCTCGAATGGACCTGGGAGACCGGGCGATGGCGCGGGGCCATCCTGTCCGGCGTCGCCATCGCCTGCCAGGTCTTCGCGGGGCACCTGCAAGATGTCTTCTTCTCGTCGGGGATCGTCGGGCTTTACGGCCTCTACCGGGCCGTCACCGAGTCGGGCATGCGGGCGCGGATCGCGGCGTTCCGGGTGGCGATTGTCGCCATCCTGCTCGGCTGTTTGCTCGGCGCGGTCCAATGGATTCCCTCGAAGGAACTGCTCGATCGCTCTCCCCGCGCGGGGGGCCTGACCTGGGAGAACCTCACGTTCGCCTCGTGGCATCCCGAGCTGTTGCCGACCCTGGCCATCCGAGAAGCCTATGGAACCCGCGCGCAGGATACCGACTGGATGGACGGCTTCTATCCCTACCATGAGATGGATAGCTACCTCGGCCTGATTGCCCTGGGGCTCGCCGTGCTGGGGGCCGCCGGGGGGAATATGCGCGACCGATGGACCAACTTCTGGGTCTTGCTGGCGGGGATTGGCGGCATCCTGATGCTGGGCCGGTTCACCTTCCTGTTCGACCTCGCGCATCGCATCCCCTTGGCCGGAAGCTCGCGCGAGCCGGTGCGGTTCCACCTCTGGGTTTCGCTGGCCGTCGCGGCGCTGGCCGCCTCGGGGGTCGACCGCCTCGGCAGGCCGGGGAAGGTCCCACTGCGAGGCGCGTTCCTGGTCGTCTTCATCCTGGTTGTGGCCGCGATCCCGATCATGATCTACGTCTATTCGCCGATCTGGACCGAGCCCGACCGCTGGCGCGACCCGGTCCACCTGGAACTCTTCCGCCGCCTCAAGAACGAGCTGATCCGCGCGATCCTTCGTACCTCGATCCTCGGCCTGCTGGCCTGCATTGTGATCCGCTGGGCCACCGTATCGCGACGCCCCGGCCTGCGGGCCAGGCTGGTTTGGGCCTTGCCGATCCTGGTGCTGATGGATCTCCTGGGTGCCCATTCGGAAGACATCCCGACGGTCTCCCCCGCCTACTGGACCCAGCCCCCCGAGACGGCGGTCCACTTGAAGGAAGATCCCACGTTCATCCGGATGTTCGGCGTCGCCG
>CALKTZ010000526.1 GCA_937997355.1 uncultured Planctomycetales bacterium
ATTCCAACTGCCGATTCAAGCTTTCCGGATCAATTCGCTCGGAATCGAACAGGCCGCAATCCAGGAGAATTTTGTGAGAGCCGATCTCCAGCAGATGTGCGCTTCCGGTGACTTGCTTGGTGGCTCCGTGAAACGTAATTCGCAACCAACCACCCCCCGCCGTCGCGACCATCGCCGCACCCTCGACGGGATGCGATCAGGAGACCGTTCGATTCGGTCGCGTATTCCTTCGATCCTTTGCCCCCCCGCCAGCAATCATTTTTCGGCCGACTGACACCGTCGAGATGTCTTCCGCGTTATCGAATCGGGGGGACGCCGTTCCTTCATTCTGTGTCTCTTCATCATGACACGAACGCCCTTGAGCATCAAGCCGGAGAACGAAGAGATGGATTCCCGCCTTTTGGGATCTACGAGACAGGCTTCAAACGGTGAATCGATTGATTTCGGACGCCGGTCAGCCCCGTATCGATTCTTGACCGTTGGCTGCGAATCGGGCTCCCGCCTGTATTTTCATTTCCGATTGACCGATTTCCGCGACGGCGTAGAATTTGCACAGAGCCTCGGCCCGGTGAATCATCCCGATTCGCCCGAAATGAATCATCTCTGAGATTTTCACTTCCATTTTCGTTACATTTGACTTTCTGTCCAACTTTTTTGGGTGAGGAGCGCCCTGCCATGGACAAGAATCAAATGATCCCTGAATCTCATCCTCTGCACCGGCTTTTTCGGGGATTGACGGAATCGACCTTCATGGAGGAGCTCGGCATCGGCGATCCTTCGCTTGTCGGGTATGTCTCGAATTTGCTCGCCGACTTCGTCCGGAGTCAGCCCGGATGGCAGACGCGGCACCGAGACGGCCGACAATTGAGTCGGATTCTGACGATGATCTCCGAGGCAGAGGCGATGCCGGAAGCCAGTCTACGCCTGGAATGTTATCGTCAGGTTGGTGACTTCACCCTGTTTTGGACCGGTGTTTTCCCGGAATTGCTCTCCAAATTTGACGGGAAAAATCGGCTAAACCCCCTGGTCAATTATCAGGAACAGGGGAAACGCTCCTACTACCTGGCAAGCACCCTTACCGACGAAGGAAAGCAAGGCGCCGTCCTGCGTCGCCTGAGCGATCAATTCGAGCTCTGCGCCTTCGGGCTTTCTTGCGTTCGCCGAGAGTGGGAAAAACTCGAAGCCGACGGCTCGGCATTTCGCGGAACGATCGGTCCAGTCTGGTCCTGACCATCCAGTCCGAACTACTCGGTCACGCGTTCGGACTTCAGTGCGCGTTGTCACTCGATTTTGCCTCGATCTGAAGCAATGTGCCCTGGTATGATGCAGATGAGTCTCGCCCCTCGGCACGAACATATTCGTTGGGATTTGCGGGATGACTCGGCTCTCTTCTCACTGGCCCGGATGAACAATCAATGGTTCTTCCCCTCGGCGACTACCAGCGCACCCGCATCATCCCGTTCGTTACTTATCTTATCATCGCGATCAATGTCGTCGTCTTCCTGATCCAGGAGGATCGAGGTGAGAACTTCACGCTGGCCTACGCGGCCATCCCCTGGGAAATCACCCATAACGAAGACATCGATCAACCCGTCAGCATCCCTCAGAAGGTCCAGGTGATGGACCGGGCCGGCCGTCGAGTCCAGGTCGTTCAGCGGCAAGTCACCATCGAGCATGTTCCAAGCCCGATCCCGGTCCGGTGGACCATCCTCACCGCCATGTTCCTTCATGGCGGCTGGATGCACCTCATCGGCAACATGCTCTATCTGTGGATCGTCGGCGATAATGTGGAGGAGGTCCTGGGAACCTTCCGCTACATTTTGGTCTATCTCGCTTGCGGAGTGATGGCCTCGATCGCGCAAATCGCGGCGAGTCCCAACTCCTTGATCCCCACCCTCGGAGCCTCGGGGGCGATCGCGGGAATCATGGGCGCGTATGTGGTTTGGTTTCCTCACAATCGGATTCGCGTCCTCGTCTTTCGTTTCATCACCGACATGCCGGCCGTGCTCGTCATCGGAGGTTGGATCGTCGTGCAAATCTGGTCGGGGGCCGGCTCACTCGGATCCGTCGGGCAAACCGGCGGGGTCGCCTACCTTGCCCATGTGGGAGGCGCATTGACCGGTGTTTTCGTAGGAATCCTTTTCTACGATCGCGCGCTCTATTACCGAACTCTGGAGGCAGCCTCCGGTTGGCAGGTGTATCAAGAATAAAAACGGATTGAAGCGACGAGCTTAACTACCCGGTCCCGGAGAACGCCCGCCCCCCCGTTGCGAGCAAATCCTCTCCCTCTGCCGATCGTCAAAGGCCTCGGACGGCGAACCGTCCGAGGCCTTTGTATCCATACGACGATGAAAGAAAATCTCGATGGTCGTCTCAGAGTCCGCTGAGGTCGGCGGCGACTACCCGGACGCCGCCGGCACCTCTCTTCAATTCGAGTTTTCTCACCACTGCGTCGGAGACCGGCACCGCGTAAACTCGACGCGGTGCAACATTGATCCCCAGGAGTTGACGAGGAGCCTCTCCTTCCTCGTTCTCCGCCCCCTGCACTCCCAGGCCGTTCAGAATCAGAGGCGATGCATTCTCGATCGTGAGTTTGTAGGAGGTCTTCCCCTTGGTCCTTGGGCCATAGCTCAGCTGAGCTCGAACGAGCCGGTTCAAGACTCCTTCCACAAGCGAATCGGCAAACTGATTAATCTGAAACTTGTTGTCTTTGATCTCGATGGGAACCGAGAACTTGCCGAACGGGACCCAAGCGGCGGCGGCTTCATCGGTCGCCACGGCATGAACCCATGCCACGGTTTCTCCAAGGTCGACCGTGCATGCGACGCCCGGCATCCGCGGGGTTTTCGGAATCCCAATGGCGGACTTCAGACCCAGAACTCGCTTGTTGGCAAAGAACTTTTTCAGTTGATCGGCCGCGGCAAGCTTGGATTGACCTGAGTCCGAGAACTGGAAAAAGACCGAGGCGGATTCTTCGTCCGGTAGAGAATCGAGTTGTTCGACAAATCGCTCGGCCATGCTGATCTCGTAGGCATTCGCCCACGATTTGGCGGCCCCGGAGATGGAATCCCAATCCGCATCCGAGGATAGCTTCCAAAGCACCAACTGCGAGACAGTTTGAGGTGCCTTGTCGGAGGCCAAACGCTTCAGCGCCTTCTGAACACGTTCATCCGTGGTGACCTGCGAAACGTCGCCAATTCGGAGCTTCTCCCCCTGGGCTGGCATCATGAGCCCTTCCTTGCTGTTGAGATCCAGCGGATTCAGGCTCACCAGGCAGGTTGGCAATTCGCGTTTCTGGCCGGGCTTGAGGGTGGCGTTGGGGAGGCTCGTAGGTGGGACGGATCGCATGCCGCCGCCCATGCCGCCCATGCCGCCCATGCCTCCCATTCCGCCGCCCATGCCGCCCATGCCTCCCATGCTCATGGTGAGGCTGGTCATGTCCCAGGAGTCGCGCTCGATGAGGGTCATGATCAGCCGGCCCAGCATCATCATTCCCATGCGGGAGGGCATCACACCACCGCCCATCATGCCACCGCGCATCCCGCCGCCCATGCCTCCCATTCCGCCGCCCATTCCGCCCATCATCCCGCCGCCCATGCCACCGCCCATCCCGCCGAATTGTCCGGTGGCGCCCTGGGCGACGAGCCCGGGCGGGAGCACGACCTTCAGGGGCTTGGACGACTTGTTGGTGATGGCCATCGTCATCCGCCCGTCGCCGGTCCCCTCGGCGTCGACCTTGATCAACTTCTTCCGCATCGCGTCGAGCAGGTCCACGCTCGCGGGCTCATGAAGGGATTTGG
>CALKTZ010000527.1 GCA_937997355.1 uncultured Planctomycetales bacterium
TCTGGCACGCCGTTCCCCATTCGAGCCATGCCCGAGCCGCCAAGGTCGCGGAGAATTTCATGCAAGGGTACTGACCGCGATTGCTGCGTCGGCCCCCTTTTTCTTCATGGAAGAACGGAACACGATCCCCCGGCTTATCCTGGATTGTTTCGAACAATCCCGATGGCCGTCATACCAGTCCCGTTCATCCGAATGCGATCTTCAGAGAAATGCGTTATTTGACCGATTTCAGGGCAGTCAACGAGGTTTCCACGATCGTTTGCCCGGCCCAGGGGGCCATTTTCGCGCTCCGGGCGGTTCTCGGCTCATATCCGCCCGCGTAATAGGCTGTGGCCGTCGCGACATAACCGATCCATTGGTTGGCGAGGCTCACCACCCATGTCCGAGGGAACGTGCTGGCCGCCTTGATATCGAGTCCAAGCTGGCAGAAAAACTCGGCGCCATTGGTGACGATCCCGAGGTCGCCGATGCGGATCGCCTGAATCTCGCAATCGATGATCGGTTTTTTGGCTCGCTCTTCGGACAGAAGTTCGCGTTCTCGGGCATAAATCTTCTCCGCGATGCTCCCCGCCCCGAGCCCCTTTTCGGGTGTTTCTCGACTGACCTCGCGTTCGTCGCGGATCGGAATCGGGACGTGCTTGACCGTCGTCGCGAGGGGAGCATCATCCTTCCAGACCATGCGCGCCACGGTTTGCGCGACTTCCGCGCCGAGGGCAAGTCCGACGATCTCTCCCCACTCCTCGCCGAATTCACGACCAGGACGCCGATTGTCCACCTGGGTTACATCGCCCGCGGCACCGAGGAGAAACCCAATCGGGAGATCCGGGCGCTTGTAGTGACGACGAAGGGTTTCGCGCAGATAGTGAACATAATCGGCCGTGAAGCCGCTACCTCCGACGACGGTGAGGTGGCAGGCGAAGTTGACGAAGAGCCCCATCAATTGGCCTCCCGGCGCACGGGCCGCCAGCACGCCGACATCCGGGTCGATCGGTCCGGCGGGTGTCACAATATCGGCGTTCTCTTTCCCCGGATGGGTCAATTGTTTGCCGTCTCTCATGAGGAATCGGCGGTTGAACGAGATGCTCGGCTCGTGTCCAATCCCGTCTCCGAGCTGAGCCGCATGCATCGTCCGATAGGCGGTTTCGACAGCCTCGGCAATCCGGGTCGCGACGAGTTCTTCATATTCGGGATCGGCTTCCGATTCGAAGCACGAGGAGATGGGGCCACCCCCATGGGTATGACTCGCGCCGATCAACACGTTCGAACCGGGAATCCTGGTCGCCTTTTCGATGGCGGCTCGGGCCTTGGCGGTGGGCGTCTCTCCAATAAAGAGCGAGTCGATTCCAACCAGAGCGATGGTCGTGGAGTCATTGCGGATCACCATCGCGACGGCTTTGAGCGGGTCATGGATTTCCTTCAATTGTCTGGCTTGCATTCCGCCGGGACTTTGCGATCCAAGTTTCGGTGTGATATCGGCTTCGGCGAATCCAACGTGAAGCATGGCATGACCTCTGAGTCTCGTCATTGATACGGCGAAGGAGGGATGATGTCCTAACCCGAACAGTTTTCCTCGAATGGAAAGCATGCGATGATGCGGAATCCTTCCCGGGGTTCGATCAGGTGCGAATCCGAGGAGCGTCGAGGAGGATCTCCGTGTCCAATCGCCTGAGCATGGTTCGCTGGCGAACGGTAGGTAAGTCGCTCTAGCCAAAGCTGGCTCGCGAGACTATGATGATCGGGGATTTTCGAGTGCCATGCCAGCCCTTGACCGGCGGGACCGCATCGATTCTCCCCCATGCCTGGGGACGTAGCTCAATTGGGAGAGCGCCTGGTTTGCAACCAGGAGGTTGAGGGTTCGATCCCCTTCGTCTCCACTCTTAAAGCCTTAGACTGTAGCGGATTACGTCAAATCGTTTTGTACCAAATTCGCTCGACGAGAATTTTGTACCAAATTTTGTACCAATTTGGTTGGTGTACTGGTCAGCCCTTGGGGTTGATCCAGGATGTTCCTTGCCGCTAAACCACCCTGAACGATGAGCGGTTTCAGCCTGCCCAACCAACGATGAGGACTCCCGATCCTCAAGGCCAGTTATCCCTGGTCTCGTTACTCGGCTCGAAGTCCCGCTCATCTTTCCCGGCCTGAATGCGTCGTGTCGCATATACATATAAATAAATGATAGTATTCACTGGTGTTCCGAGATAAACCGACGCTGAATATGGACTCGTGGGTCCTACGCCCCTGCTCCGCTAATGATCCCGCTACCTTTGCGACCAGCGACGCCTCGTCCGCCAATTTATGGCACGTCTATCGGGCCTTCCGCCCTTACTTCCTCGCCGACGTCCCTAAGACCGTGACTGAGATCTCATACACAAGCCGTCACATCCCATAACGAATGAGCAGTTCTTCCCGTGCCAGGACGTATCGGAGCGGTGGGGAGACGAACTCGTACTCGACCGAGGGAGCGTCCTCGATCGTGCCCGATCGCTTGGCGATCCGACATCTGTCGGGCGAGACTCCTACCAAGATGTACGCAGGCGAATCCGACTTGAAGGCCTGGAGCACTTGGCCGAGACGGTCAGCGGTGTCGAGACGTATCGATCGCTCACCCCTCATAAAAAGGCTCAGCTGCGAAGGGGCGATTTTTGCCCTACGCCCGATCTCCTGTAACGAGAGACCGGAATCCCGGACCGCTTGCCTGAGTTGCTCCGAAAGCATCGCACGATTCCCCGGAGAAATTAGCACATCAACGCTGTTTTCAATTGCCAACAAAGATTCGCCGGTCAATCCGTAAGTATCTACTATAAATGGTCTTAGGAATGAGATTGGTCGTGCGAACTCCGGAGTAATCCACAGGTGCCGATCCGACCTTGAGAGGCATCAGGGCATCTGATCTAGTAGCTAATCGCCACAGCCATGGGGGACCGAGCTTCTCGACCCATGCAAATCCCAACGAAGGAGGACATGATGCTGATCGATCTGAAGCGATACCCACTTTATCAAGTCCAGGGCGACAAGGCACCGTTGATCGACCCAGGGACGATCTCCGCTGACATCGTCGAACTCATCATCGGGACTATCGAATTTCACAGACGAGGGACGGGTCAGGATCCGTACGGGATCTTCATCTGCGGGCGTGAGGTGGTCGTAAGCTAATGCGATACAGATCGACTTTACGGAGGGACATCCAACCGCCCTCCTTGGTCG